>DMBV01000009.1 GCA_003445975.1 Bacteroidales bacterium | reverse complement strand
AAGGATCAGGTAAAGGTTGAGGTAAAGGTTGAGGAAAAGGTTGAGGTAAAGGTTGAGGTAAAGGTTGAGGAAAAGGATCAGGTAAAGGTTGATGGAAAAACAAACGGTATGGCTGACGAACGAATTGTAACAAATAAAATGGAACTCGAAAAGCGAATAATTGAAACGCTAAAACAGATTTTTGATCCAGAAATTCCTGTCAATATTTTCGATTTGGGCTTGATTTATGAAGTGAATGTGGCTGCGGATTTTAGTGTTCAAATTGTAATGACACTTACGGCACCAAACTGCCCTGTTGCAGATTCTTTACCCAACGAAGTGAACGAGAAGATAAAAGCACTTGAAGGAGTTAAAGAAGTTCATGTTGAATTGACTTTTGAACCGTCGTGGGACAAAGACATGATGAGCGAAGAAGCTCAATTGGATTTGGGATTATTGTAAGTTGTTTTTTCTTAATCGTTTCACTTTTTTGGCTGTTTTCCGGTCGGCCAAACCTAAACTAGTTTTCATTCCTAAGATACTTATTTCAGCCCAATAATTAAACATCGAGCGGTCTTTTTGTCGTTCAAAATAAATAGGACCTTTGCGAGGAATGAGATAGCTGGGATTTTCGCGAATGATGATTGCATTTGCAAAATAAGAACCAAGAATTCCTTTTTTGAGCGATTTATTCAGCATAGCCACTTTCATATTATCATAGATCATCAACATTTCACCCATCGCAAAATCGTCGTTTGCATACACTTTCAAATCGATTGAATTAATTGTGCCGCTCTCTGCTTGAATCAAGGCCAATGGTTTGGTGATAGACTCTAAATCGTCCATTTCGATCCGATCTAGATGTGCATTTAGCTGAAACAATTTTCCGGAATCCATCAGTGGAAAACTCGCCTCCAGATTCAGTCGTGATTTCCCCATCAACATGGTATTGGCTTGTATAAAAGTGTTTCCGCCAAATTGAATAAAGTCGGGATTTGTCGAAATATTCGAAATAGCCATATTTAAATCTGAAAACGAAATAGAGCCCGGAGTATCAAAATGAGCGCCTTGTTCTTTGTATTCGAAAAACGAATTCCGAACCAAAACACTGTCGAACTCTATAAAATAGGGAAGTGCTAGCAGTCTTTCCAGTGGGTTTTTGGGAAAATAATCGGGTTTGCGCGGAAAAGTTCCATCCCGAAAATCTTCGCCTCTAAGCTGGTCGATTTCGGCTCTTTGTACTTTGTATTTCTGGCGGAAAAGTGCGTCTTGAAAAGCAATCCCTGAAAATTTTATTGAATTAACAGCGATGTCGAAACGATCGGTTTGAAATTTGGCACGACTGGAAAAATCGGCATAATTATAGAGCGGTCGGAAGCGAAGCGAATCAATATTCAAAGTGCCACTTTTTGTTGAAAGATTCATATTTTTGAAATCCAAAGTGTAAAGTCCATTGGCAATTTGGGCAGTGTAATCGTGCAATTGAATAGAGGCGTTTTCCGCATAGAAAAACCGATTGTTTTGAAAAGCCTTCGTTGTGGAGTCCAATTTGAATTGCTCAATTTGCAAATCCAAATGAGCTAAATTGTATGTGTTCGTATTCGTTGTTTTTGGCATTTCAATAAAAATATTCATTTCCTGTATTGCCATTCTTTCCAGTTCTATACTCCTTAGATAAGGCTCCAAAAGTGGAAAGAGATGGAGTGTGTTCAGATTTTTCAAGGTGCTGTTGTCGTTCAGGCCGTAAAGTGTAATGCGACTGCTTGGTTTTTGGATCGAAATATTTCCAATCTGTAACTTGTTTTGATTTTGAAGTGCATCGAAATTGATCGCTTGAAAATCGACCGATTGAATGGTTAAACTAACATTGTTTTCTCCTTTTTTTTGGAGTGTATAAAACTGTATTTTTTCAATGTTAACTTCTTTTTTTAGCGACGAAAATCCCAAGGTGTCAATCATCAACAAAAAATTTCCGTTTTTAAGATGTTGCTTAAAATCAGTCACTTTCAGATCAATTGCCTTTGAAAAAAATACGCGTTCTGGATTGATAAATGACTGGTAACTCAATCGAAAATCTTCGGCTTTCAGATTTCCTTTAGCAAAACTAATCAAACTGATGTTTTCCTTTTCGCCCAATGAGGCCGTCCAAGATAAATCGTTCACCACCAACTTATTTATTTCAATAAACGGAAGTGTGCTGAGGTTTTCCTTGGAGAAAATATCTTTTAAATTACTTCCCTTATTTTTTTCGACCGTTTTGGCTTTGCTTATTATCTGAGGCGAATTAAAAGTAAATTCGTCGGCATAAAATTGGTCGTATTCAAAATATAAATTCGGATCAAAACCTTTCATTTGTACTGATTTCGAACTCATTTTATGTTGAATTTCTTGACTTGCTGAAGTGGTTTTAAACTCCGCGTTCAGTTGATTAAAATCCATCGTTTCTTTCTTTGAATCGTAGTTTATACGTTTGAAATTGAAATTCAAGCCTTGAGCTTCGTTTTGGTAAAACCCGTTCGATGTCGCGGCAAATAGATGTTTGTAATGGATGCTTAGTTGGTTTGTACTATTTATTACCAAAGAATCGCCTTTCAATCGAATTCCATTTATTTGTGCCAATCTGTTCACTACGGATTGGTCTTTGTAAGCCGAAAAATCGCCGCTGCCTAGTTCGAATGACGAAATAAAAACAGGTGGAATGATGGAATGCGTTTTAGAATTGCTGGATTTAATTTTCCCGTACTGTTTTAAATTTACCGAATCGATGGAGAAATACCGAAGAAAGAGCGTATCGTTTGCCAAAAATTCGTCGAAAGGTTTTTGTGTAATGATTAGCAATTTTTCGCCCCACAATTTAATACGCGAATCATCTGCTATTGGGTTGTTGTTGAGGGTTTTCCATCGTGGAAAACTTTGAAACTTATTCGCCTTTATGCTTTGTGCAATGCTGTTTGTTTCTATTTCGTTCAATAAATAATGCTGTCGTTGATCGGCACTTACCCAGCTTAATTCGCTTATATTGGTGTTGAAATGATCGAAAATCCAAAAGTGTAAATCGGCATTTCCAGGTAGCTGAAATTGGTTAAACTCTGCATTTAAGTGCTTCATTTGAATGGCTTTCGAGGCCAGAAGATAATTCCAATCTTCGAATTTTATTTTTTCGATTTGAATAGAATGAAAAGTGTTGGCCAAAAGCGTGTCGGCTTGAATTCGGTCAATTAATTTTAATTTTGATTTTTGGGCATGTTGCTGTTCAAAATTCCCACCTTTCAATACAAGCTCTTCTCCGGTCAAACTATTTGCATGAAAAAAATCATTCCAAATCACCTTACTCAGTGAAATTTGATCTATACTCAGGAAAAGTTCACGGTTCGAATCAGAAATAAATTCGACCTGATCGAGTAGCAATTCTTTCGACTCAAAATCAATAAGCCCTTTGCTGAGTTTAAAATTTCGCTGCGTATCCGTGTAATTTAGGGCAACTTGGTTTACAATAAAATAGCCGCTTTTCAGGCTGTATTCACTACTTTCTTTGGAAGCGAAATGGAATTGCTCCAACAGCAATTCGCTCACCTCATTGAAACTGACCTGATGATGGCCAGCAAAATTTATTTTAGCTTTTTCAATGGTTAATAACCCGCTTTCAATGTCGATGAACTTGAAATAGTTGTTAAGTAAAAAATTGAGTTGTTCCTTGAGCGAATCGTTTGAATTTTCGTGCTTGGCTACAAATTGGATGCTGTCGAAGTGAAGTTTTAGAAGATTGGCACGAAATGCGGCATTCAAAAATAGAGAGTCCGTCTCAAATCCCTCGAAACGAATTTGGGACGAAATCGCGGTTAGATTAAAATCGTTTAAAGTGTCAGAATTTGGCTGAATACAGAGCCCATCTATACCAAAAATCTTTTCTTTTGTGGAGAGAAATAAGTTTTCCCAACTGAACGTATGGCTCTTGTCGGGCAATACAAATTGTTGATTTTTCAGCGAAACTTCTAAATTGGAATAATGAAATCGGTTTGATTTTACCACACTTGCTGCCGAATCAATCCGTAAATCGCTGATAAATAGATTGAAATTGGGTAGCTGAATCGAATCGTTGTGTTCAATGAGTAGGATATTTCCTTTTTCAATTCGAAAGTTAGTGATTTGGAATTGGCGAATAAAATTATTCAGCGGGGCTTTGAATTTTTGTGTCCAACTCAAACTGTCATCTTCCTGTCGATTGATAATTTCGATCTTGATATTTTGTGTAAAGATTTCTCTAAGCGAAATAATTTGTTGGTTTCGAAATGCAAAAATATTCGGATTCCGTAAAAGCAATGTATCTGATTTGAGCCTAATTTGAAACTTTTCGGTCGTATCTGAGTTTTGAAGCGGTTTCATTTCTAAAGAATAAAAAGTGATCTCTTTAGAAAATATATTTATCTTCAAATCTTCAAAATCAAGCAAATAAGTTTCTTTTGTAATTTCCGCAAAAGACCGAAGGAGAGCAGTCCGGAAAAAACGATTCGCAAAAAAATAGGGAATTAGCCACAAAGCAAACAAAACCATGGCGATGGAAAACAAACTTAGAATCCAAATACGATGCCGATTCGGTTTTTTTCCTATCTCAACAGAGTTTGTATTTTCGGGCTTTTCTATCACCCCTCTAAATTATCAAAAAAAAGTGAAACTAACCTACTTTTGCAATAACTAATAAGGCTTTAAAATCCAAAATCTCTAAAACGCCTTTGTTGTCGCTGATAATATTATCCAATTTGAAACTATTTAATACGCGAATGGCTCCCATGGTCGACATTCCTGTGAAATCGGCTAAGTCTTTTCGGCTGAGTGTAAGTTTGAATTTGGTTGATAAATAGACCTCTTTGGAAAGAAAAATCAAGGCAGCAGCCATTCGTCCGTTCAATTGTTTATGAGTTAGAATATACATTTGATTATAGGCTCTCAATGTATTTCTGTTCGATCGTTGCAAAACTGCGGTGGCAAATTTGGCGTTGGATTGGATCAATTCTTTAATTACTGATAATTCTATCAAGTAAATTTTTGATTTTTCGATAGCTACAATCGAATAATGAAAAACATTGTCGCCATACAAAGAAGAAATGCCAACTAGTTCATCATTGCCAAATATGTTCAAAATCAGATTGTTTCCGTTTTTGCCTTCTTTGTAAAGCTTTACCATTCCTTCCTTAACATACACAAGTCCGGAGGCAAAAGAGCCTTGTTTAGCAATGGTTTCTCCTTTTTTGAAATTGACGGCTACTTTACTTTTGTCAATAATCCGCAACTCTTCATCACTCAGCGACCCAAAGCAATTTGTTGTACTCCGGCACGAAATGCAGTCTTCACTATCCATTTTCTTTTTTTTGCAAATGTACATATTTAAAGCAAAAAGGCCTACCAATTTGGTAAGCCTCTCTAGATTTATTGTTTCGCAATTTTTCAGACAGTCCAGGTACTTCCGCTGTTCAGCAAATCGTCTATGTTTTTGATTGATGATTTTGCTTTTGCTTCCGAAATTTGAGCTTCCAATTTTTGCTCATAAACGCTTGCTTTGACGGCACGAATAACGCCCAAAGCGATTGGAAATTCAGGACCTTTCATGCTGATAAGCATCCAGTGTAAGAATGGGTTTTCCTCATGAGCATCATGAACCAGAATGTCGTTTTCGGTGATTCCGTTTTCGCCAATCTTGACCACTTTTAGTTTCAATCCGTCCAATACAAGACCTTTATCGTTGTTTGTTCCAAATATCATTTTTTCGCCATGATGAAGAACAATTTGCCGATCAAGTTTCATTTCCTTATCGGTATAATAGCCATGTACGCCATCCGAAAAGATCACGCAATTTTGAAGAATTTCGATAACTGAAGTTCCTTGGTGTTTTTCTGCATCGAGGAGGATATCTTGCGTTAGCTTCATATTTATATCAAAAGTTCGAGCAAAATACTTTCCTTGGGCTCCTAAAACCAATTCGCCCGGATTAAATGGATTTTCAATTGTGCCGTGAGGCGATGTTTTGGTTTTTGTTCCTTCTTTGGTTGTTGGAGAATATTGCCCTTTTGTTAAACCATAAATTTCGTTGTTGAACAAAAGCAAGTTGACATCAATATTTCTACGGTTCAAATGAATAAAATGGTTACCGCCAATAGCCAAACCATCGCCATCGCCATTAATAACCCATACGCTTAAATCAGGATTAGCCGTTTTAACGCCTGAAGCAATTGCAGCAGCTCTTCCGTGAATGGTATGAAATCCATAGGTATTCATATAATATGGAAAACGAGAGGAACAACCAATTCCGGCAATAACAGCGAATTTTTCTTTTGGAATATTCATTTCTGCCATTGCTTTTTGAACGGTATTCAATATAGCGTGGTCACCACAACCGGCACACCAACGTACTTCCTGATCACTTTTAAAATCTTTGAAAGTTAATTTTACTTCAGTAGCCATGTTTATTTCTCCTCCAATATTTTTTTAAAATTGTCTGTCAATTCGCTCACAGTAAAAGGTAAGCCCATTACTTTGTTGTATTGCAAATAGGTAAACTCCGGTAAAACAGATCTCATGTAACTTGCAAATTGACCATTGTTAATCTCGGCAATGACGATTTTTTTGAATTTCCGTAATATTTCTCTTGTATTTGCTGGCAAAGGTTTTATATAGTTGAAATGAACAAAACTTATGCTTTTGCCTTCTTTTTGCATATCCTGAACGGCGGTCAAAAGATGTCCGTATGTTCCGCCCCATCCAATAACCAATAATTCTGAATCTTCACGTCCGATGACTTCTAAATCGGGAATTGAGTTTGCCACACGTGCAACTTTTTCTTCACGCAAGTCGGTCATCACTTGATGATTTTCTGGCACATAAGAAACGGTTCCGGTTTTGTCCATCTTTTCCAAACCGCCAATCCGATGTTCTAAGCCTGGAGTTCCAGGAATAGCCCATTCGCGCACAAGATTTTCTGGATTTCGCAGATAAGGCATATATTTTTCAGTTCCTTGTTTGGCTATTGGGACTTTTATTTCCGGGTAATCTTTCATGCTTGGAATTTTCCATGGCTGAGAGCCGTTGGCCAAAAAACCATCAGTCAGCAGAATAACAGGAGTCATGTGTTCGAGGGCAATCTTTCCAGATACAAAAGCATAGTGGAAACAGTTTGAAGGTGTGCTAGCTGCAATCACCACTGCAGGACTTTCTCCATTTCTACCATAAAGCGCTTGCAACAAATCCGATTGCTCCGTTTTGGTAGGCAAACCTGTCGAAGGTCCACCACGTTGAACATTTACAATCACAAGAGGAAGTTCGGTAATTACCGCCAATCCGATGGCTTCTGATTTAAGTGCTAAGCCCGGACCGGAAGTGGTTGTAACCGCAAAGTTGCCAGCAAAAGCAGCTCCAATTGCGGAAGTGATTCCACCAATTTCATCTTCGGCTTGGAAGGTTTTAACGCCTAAGTTTTTCAATTTCGACAACTCTTGCAAAATATCTGTAGCTGGAGTTATTGGGTAAGATCCGCAAAATAATGGCAAGTTGGCCTTTTCTGCTGCGGCAGCCAATCCCCAAGCGGTGGCGGTATTTCCATTTATGCTGCGATAAGTACCGTTGTCGATGTCTGCAGCAGCTACTTTGTACGGTGTAAGTTCTTGAACATTGTATCCATAATTGAAACCAGCTTGTAAAACCATTTTGTTGGCGGCTACTACAGCAGGAACTTTTTTGAATTTTGACTCGAAGAATTTTTCGGTAAAAGTTAGTTCTTTATTGAACAAATAAAAACAAATACCCAATGCAAACATGTTTTTGCTTCGCAAGATGGTTTTGTTATCCATTCCTGAATCTTTTAGAACTTCTTGAGTCATAGAAGAAATAGGAGCCGAAATTAAGTTAAAACATTCAAGCTTATCTTCTTTAATTGGATCGTCAGTTTTAAAACCGGCTTTCTCTAGGTTTTTTGCGGTAAATGCATCGCGATCAATGATAATTGTACCACCGCATTTTGTCCATTTAGCATTTGCTTTCAAAGCAGCAGGATTCATTGCTACCAATACATCGGCATAGTCGCCAGGAGTATGAATGTTGTGGCCAAAATGAACTTGGAATCCTGAAACACCTCCAACGGTACCTTGAGGAGCTCTAATTTCTGCTGGATAATCCGGGAAGGTACCTATGCCGCTTCCCATTAATGCAGCGGTGTCGGAAAATAAAGTTCCCGTCAACTGCATCCCGTCACCTGAATCGCCCGAAAATCGAATTACAACGTGGTCGAGTTCAATAACTTTATCTATTTTCTCAGTCATCTGAATTTAGTTTTTTTGATGGCGCAAATGTAGCGGTATTTTTATTTTAAATCCCTATTGTCCTTTTAACAATTTCTTAATTTAGAAAGAATATAAATCTATTCTTTTCTGAAAATTAATGTTTAAGGAAAATCTAAATTATTTATACCTTTGTCGCCTAGAAAAAGAAATTTTTAACACAATAAAATTTATTATTATGGCTTATGTAATTAATGATGATTGCGTTGCTTGTGGAACATGTATCGATGAATGTCCTGTTGAAGCAATTAGCGCAGGGGATATTTATGTAATCGACCCAGATATTTGCACCGATTGTGGTTCTTGTGCTGATGTATGTCCTACTGAGGCTATTCATCCTGAATAGTACAAGGATTTCGATCAAAAAAAGGAGCTGTTGAAATTTTAACAGCTCTTTTTTTTGATGCAATGTTCGCTTAAAAATTAAAATCAATCATTTGCTAAATAATCGTGTACGTTGGTCATCTTTTTCAGTTTGATGTAGTCAAAGATTTTAAATTCGTGAAAAATTAGTATTCACACTAATCCTTTTTTGACGCATTAATTGAATTTCTCCCCAATCCCCCTCTCGAAAAGCAAGTTCCCCCAACTTGCTTTTCGTTTTTTGGAATTTGCCGCTTTCTTTCATTAATTAAATCGTTTTCTACATAAATAGCTCTTTATAACACAAATTTGAAGGCGTTAGAGATTTGATCTTTTGAATGGCTGATTGGATTCTTGTCGGCCTTAAACCGACTTTCAATCAAACTTGTATAAAATGGATTTGGGATGAATTCGGTTTTGTTCAAAAAAAACACACACAAATTTTCAATTTAATTTGGTTTTAAGCAATTTACGACAAGTTTTACACTTAAACGATGAGCGTTTTTCGAAATTATCGCTCGTTTATTTTCCGGTATACAAATTCGGACGGCTTTTAAACGAATGTAATATAAGCATTATCAGTCGATTAAAAAAAATAATTAAAAATTTCTTTGATTTAAAAAATATTTTTCTAAAAGCTACTAGAAGTAATTTTATAACACTAATTTCGCCCTTTATAATTATTTAAATTTTAACAATGAAAAAAGGCACAGTAAAATTCTTCAATGAATCTAAAGGATTTGGGTTTATTAGCGAAGAAGGCACAAAAAAAGAACATTTTGTACATGTTTCAGGTTTAATCGATGAAATTCGCGAAGGCGATGAAGTACAATTTGAGTTACAAGAAGGTAAAAAAGGATTGAACGCTGTAAATGTTAAAGTAATTTAATTTTACACCTAAACTTTTATACATGGCTTATGCCTATCTGTCTTTTGGCAGATAGGCTTTTTTTTGCAAAAAAAATTTGCAGAATTGAAATCAAAAGTCATTTTCTTTTGAATGCGGGCAAAACAATCCGAAACTCCATTGGGAGCACGTCTTTGTTCAATGGTATTGCAACTGAAAAGTAGGGCAGGGAATGGGTTTTTTTCTTTGTTTGATATATAAGTCGTATTTCAAAACAAGTTCATGACTACCTCCGTTGTATTTCTGTAATTTGTTGAAGTAAAATAAATCGAAAGAATAGCCCAAGTCCAAATCGGGCAATATTTTTAATCCCAAAAAGGCAGCAATTTTGTTTTCAGTTCGGACCGATAATCCGCCATGAAAACTAGAATTGTATTCGGCCATCATTCCAATTTCAGCTTCTATATCCATGAATTTGTTTTCTTGCTCGCTATGCGAAAAGCGAAAATAGCCTGAAGGTTTGAAAATGAGTTTGTGTGAGAGAGGCAATACGGCTCCGCCAATAAAATAATAATGTTTTGACGAAATCCATAAATGAGATGACGAATAGATGGTGTTGTTCAAATAATTGTGTACAATTAAGTCGGGAATCGAAAATCCTAAATAATAATCTTTTGTGTAAGCAATGATGCCCACTCCGAAGTTAGGCAATAGGATACTTTGCTTATTATTGAGAAATGAAGGGTCGTCTGGATCGTCGAGCTCTAAATCGATCAGATTGATATAGAGCATGTTTAAGGCGGCTTTCAATCCAAAAACAATTTTTACTTTTTCTTCCGATCGAATAGTAAACGAATAGTCTCCTTTGATGGCAATGTTTTGTTCAGGACCAATTTGTTCGCGGACAAAGGAAAATCCAAGACCAACGTTTCGTCCAAATGGAGCGTGTACCGAAGCCGTTTGAAGTCGTGGAGCCCCCGGAAATACAGCCCATTGTGATCGGTGCAAAAGCGTAACCGAAAGCTGGTTTTCCAATCCTGCATAAGCCGGATTCACGGCCATCAGATTGTAGGTATAATGCGCGTGCAAATCCTCTCTTTGAGCAAATAAAAAATTGCTTAGCAAAACAAGTCCGATAGCGAAAAAAGTCTTCAAGTTTAAGTTCTAATCAATTTTTAATCTTTTTATATGACTGATTTGAACAAATTTGAGTGTCTAAACGATTCATTATTCCAATCCTATTTTTTTCAATAAAAATTAGGCCAAAGTGGCGAAATTTCGATAGGAGCGGTTAAGGAATAATTTTATTCATTATCAAATTCCTAAACATCAAAAAAAGTTCAAAATCTAATTTCAATAAAAAAATATCTCCCGTCGCAAATATGACAATAATTCCACAGATTATTTCACCTTTCGAACGAAAATATTTTATGTGCTTATAATGAATAAAATGGGAAATTGTAACAACATTCGAGAACTCTTACAGGTGATTTCTTC
>DMBV01000010.1 GCA_003445975.1 Bacteroidales bacterium | reverse complement strand
CTGATCCTTTACCTGATCCTTTTTTCCCCAACCAAACATATCGTTCTTTATTTTTTTCGTGCTTCAAAAGCCATAGCATACAATTTTATTTGCTGTATCATTGCTCGCAATCCATTGGCTCGCGTGGGCGAAAGGTGTTCCTGCAATCCAATTTGATTCAAAAAATCCAATTCATTGCCCAAAATATCTTCCGGTTTTTCGTTGGATAAAACACGAATCAAAAGACTAACGACACCTTTTGTAATAACGGCATCACTATCCGCTTTTAAAATCATTTTGCCGTCCACCATTTCGGCCGAAATCCACACACGCGATTGACAGCCATTTATCAAATAAGATTCGTTTCGGTATTTATCATCAATAATGGGCGTAGAATGACCAAGTTCAATCAAATAGTTGTATTTATCCATCCAATCGTCAAAAAGTGCAAATTCAGCTACTATTTCATTCGCTTTTTCTTGAATGCTCATAAAATTTTTTTGTAAAAATAAAGAATTAACCAAACATTTCTATTGTTTTGTGAATGGCCCGAACCATTCTATCTACTTCGTCTTTTGTATTGTAAGCCGCAAAGGAAGCCCTGATAGTACCGCGAATTCCCAATCGTTTCATAATTGGTTCGGCGCAGTGGTTTCCGGTGCGTATGGCTATGCCCAATTGATCCAAAATAGTTCCTGCATCGTAAGGATGAATGCCTTCAATGAGAAACGACAATACTCCGGCTTTGTTTTGGGCTTTTCCAACAATCTTGACGCGTCCAATTTTTTCTAATTCCGAACTGGCATAGCTCAAAACTTCGGTTTCAAAAGATGCTAAATTTTCAATTCCTTCATTTTGAATAAATTCTATTGCAGCTTCGAAGCCTAAAACATCGGCCACATTTGGAGTTCCTGCTTCAAATTTAAAAGGCAATGAATTGTAGGTTGTTTTTTCAAAACTTACCTTTTCTATCATTTCGCCACCACCTTGATACGGATGAAGTTGTTCTAAGAGTTCTTTTTTTCCAAACAACACACCAACGCCCATTGGGCCATACATTTTATGACTCGAAAAAGCATAAAAATCGCAATCCAACTGCTGCACATCTACTTTCAAATGTGCCACTGCTTGCGCTCCATCAATCAGAACCAAGCTGTTGTTCTTATGGGCTAGATCGATGATTTCTTTTACCGGATTCACCGTTCCCAATGCATTCGAAACATGACCAATGGCCACCAAACGGGTCCGCTTGTTCAACAGTTTTACAAACTCATCCATGCGAAGTTCGCCATCATCGGTAACAGGAATTACACGCAATATCGCCTTCTTCCGCTCACAAAGCATTTGCCAAGGAACGATATTTGAATGATGTTCCAATTCCGAAACAATGATTTCGTCGCCTTCCAGAATAAATGTTTCGCCCAGCGAAAATGCCAACAGATTGATAGAATCAGTGGTTCCTTTTGTGAAAATAATTTCTTTGGAACTAGAGGCATGAATAAATTCCTGAACGCTCATTCGTGCATGCTCGTAGGCATCAGTGGCCTGTTGCGAAAGTTTGTGAACGCCCCGATGAATATTGCTATTGAAATTGGAATAATAATTTACCAATCGATCAATTACCATTTGAGGTTTTTGCGAAGTAGCGGCATTATCAAAATACACCAATGGAAACTGATTGATTTGCTGTTTTAGAATTGGGAATTGATCAATGATTTGCTTCTGATTCATGGCTTTGGATTATATTTTACTCATATCGATTTCGAAATTGTATTTTTCCGGACTGCTGCATTGCAAAACGCACTGATCGCAGATTGAAAGTTCGCCTCTCAAACGCTTCTTGACCATATCTTCTATCCTATCGCGCAACGAATCTATTTTAATTTCTTGCGTAACATCTGCTGCAAAAGCATACATCAAAAGCATACGGGCATTGTCTTCGCTGATTCCACGTTGACGAATATAAAAAAGCGCATTTTCGTCCAATTGACCAACGGTAGCTCCATGGCTGCATTTCACATCATCGGCATAAATTTCCAAAAAAGGCTTGGTGTTTATCACTGCTTTATCAGTCAGGATAATGTTCGCATTGTTTTGATAGGCCAATGTTTTTTGAGCATCTTTCCGCACCAAAATATGGCCATTGAAAACTGCACGAGCATAATCGTCCAAAATTCCTTTAAACAGCTCATTGCTTGTACAATTTGGAACGGCATGATCCACAAAAACCTGATTATCGATATGTTGGTTTTTATCGGCAAGATAAACACCCAAAATGGAAGCATTTGCACCTTCTCCGTTCAGTTTTGTATAAGTCTCATTGCGAATCAATCCGCCATTTAAGATAATGCTGTTTGTGCTCAATTGAGCATTGCGTTCTTGCTCCACAACCAAACTACTAATGAGTGTAGAATTGTTGTTGATATTTTGTAAGCGATAATGATCTAAGGAAGCGTTGGCACCAATAAATACTTCGGTAAGACTATTTGTGAAACTGCGTTTGTAATTGTAAGAATCGTCGCAATGAATTAAAGTCAATTGGCTTCCTTCTTCCAATACAATTAGATTTCGGTTTTGAACAAGCACATCGTCGCTAGCGCCTACTGCATTTATCAACTGAAGCGGTTTTTCTACTATCACATTTTTAGGAACATACACAAAAAGACCGTCCAAAAACAAAGCGGAATTCAGCGCATGAAATGCATTTTTATCTGTTTTGCCATATTTCCCAAAATGCTTTTCGATGAGTTCGGGATACTGATCAAAAGCGGCACTAAGGCTACCAACAATAACTCCTTTTGGCAGCGTAAACAAATTATTTTCTTTGAATACGAAACGTCCTTTGTAAAGATTTACAACAAACGATTCCAAATCGTGAACATCACATTCAAAAACATCGGAAAGTACATCTTGCATATTAAAATCTTGTGTTGCAAGACTATAATCAAAAGAAAGACTGGCCGAAAGGTCGGTATGACGCCATTTTTCCATTTTTTTGTTTGGAAATCCTAAGCGATTAAAATCTTCTAAGGCCAATTGTCGATAAGCGCGAAGGCCGGTAAAAGCATTTCCGTTCTTATCGGAAACAATATCGAACCAATGGGGAATATTTTTCAAAGCCGGGATTGCATTTTTTTCGATCTTCATTTCTAATGATTTTCGGTTTCTTTTTTAATCCAGTCGTAGCCTTTTTCTTCCAATTCCAACGCCAATTCTTTTCCGCCCGACAAGACCACCTTTCCTTCAAAAAGCACATGTACAAAATCTGGCACAATATAATCGAGCAATCGCTGATAATGTGTAATAACCACCGTAGCATTTTCGGTGGTTTTCAATTTATTAACGCCATGGGCAACAATGCGAAGTGCGTCAATATCTAAACCGGAATCTGTTTCGTCGAGTATGGCCAGTTGTGGATCGAGCATTGCCATTTGGAAAATTTCGTTTTTCTTTTTCTCTCCGCCCGAAAATCCTTCGTTCACGGAGCGATTCGTAAGCTTTGAAGTCAATTCAACCAAATCTTTTTTCTCGGTCATCCGCGCCAAGAAATCTTTGGCCGACATCGGCTCTTGACCATGGTATTTTCGAATCTCATTCAAAGCGGTTCGCATAAAATTTGTCATGCTGACTCCGGGGATTTCAACTGGATATTGAAAACCTAAGAAAATGCCTTCCTGAGCTCTTACTTCGGGCGGCATATCCAGTAGGTTTTTCCCGTTGTAGAGGATTTCGCCTTGGGTGATTTCATATCCGCTTTTCCCCGCTATTACCGCAGCTAAAGTGCTTTTGCCTGTTCCGTTGGGACCCATAATGGCGTGCACTTCGCCCTTATTCACTTCCAGATTAACTCCTTTTAAAATTTCTTTCCCGTTTATTGAAACGTGGAGGTTTTTCACTTGTAACAACATGCTATATTTTTTCTATCTGTTGACAAAAATTATTTTATTATCCAACACTGCCTTCGAGGCTGATGCTCAGCAACTTTTGTGCTTCTACAGCAAACTCCATTGGCAATTTATTCAATACTTCTTTGGCATAGCCGTTTACAATTAATCCTACGGCCGATTCTTGGTTGATTCCACGTTGTTGGCAATAAAACAACTGATCTTCCGAAATCTTGGAAGTGGTTGCTTCGTGCTCAATGATTGAACTCTTATTTGCTCCTTCGATGTAGGGGAATGTATGCGCTCCGCATTTATCGCCAAGCAAAAGACTGTCGCATTGCGAAAAATTCCGGCTATTCGTTGCGCGTTTTGTCATCTTTACCAAACCTCTGTATGAATTCTGACTTTGTCCGGCCGAAATTCCTTTCGAAATAATGGTGCTTTTTGTATTCTTTCCAAGGTGAATCATTTTGGAACCCGTATCGGCTTGCTGGTGATTGTTTGTAACAGCCACCGAATAAAATTCACCAATCGAATTATCGCCCGAAAGAATGCAACTTGGATATTTCCAAGTGATAGCACTTCCGGTTTCTACCTGTGTCCACGAAATTTTAGAATGATCACCTTTGCAAATGCCACGTTTGGTGACAAAATTAAAAATTCCACCTCTGCCATTTTTATCGCCTGGATACCAATTTTGAACGGTCGAATATTTAACCTCGGCATCTTTCATGGCAATAATTTCGACTACTGCAGCGTGAAGCTGATTTTCGTCGCGTTGAGGTGCCGTACATCCTTCCATATAACTAACATAAGAACCTTCGTCGGCAATGATGAGCGTTCTTTCGAACTGACCGGTATTGGCAGCATTGATCCGGAAATAGGTTGACAGTTCCATTGGGCTTCGAACTCCTTTCGGAATAAAGCAAAAAGATCCATCGCTAAAAACGGCCGTATTCAGGGCTGCAAAAAAATTGTCGCTCGGCGGAACGGCCATTCCCAGATATTTTTTCACCAAATCGGGGTGGTTTTTTACTGCTTCGCTGAAAGAACAAAAGATAATTCCATGCTTCGATAAAGTTTCTGTAAAAGTCGTTTTCACCGAAACACTGTCGATCACCGCATCCACAGCAACGCCCGATAAACGCTTTTGTTCATCCAACGATATTCCAAGTTTATTGAAAGTATCGAGCAATTCAGGATCTACTTGATCCAAACTTTCCAATTCCTTTTTTCGTTTTGGAGCGGCATAGTATATAATCTCCTGAAAATCAATTTCCGGTATCTTTAGTTGTGCCCAATTGGGCTGTTTCATTTCCTTCCATTTGGCAAATGCCTTCAATCTGTATTCCAAGAGCCATTCAGGTTCAGCTTTCTTTAGAGAAATAAATCGGATCGTATCTTCTGTCAATCCTTTTATCGCAGTTTCAGTTTCAATATTGGTAACAAAACCATATTTATATTCGCTCTGGGTAACTTCTTGTATTAGCTGTTTGTCGTCTTGAGCCATAATTTGAATGCTTATTTAGATTAATTTAAAATAAGTCTGCAAATTTACTAATTTTTCTCTTTTCTCATTGGCCAAATAAGGAATTCATCACAATTGATTGTTAATTTTAGCAAGTAGACTGAAAGCGAATTCTTGTAAACGTTTAACCTCTAAAAGTTTACGTTCAACAATCAAATTCATACGTTTGTACATTAGCTCGAAAAATTGCAGGATGGATTCTTACTTTCGTTCTACTTCTACTGTACCCCCAAAAGTAATTTGACACATCATTAAAATTATCTCCGAAAAAATAGGCAGGCGGCCCGGCTAGCCTATTTTTTTTTTGGAATGGAATAATTTTCTGAAAATACGCTTAAAAGCCAACAAAGCTCATTTGTACATTTTATGATAACGCTTGCAAAGTTGGAATCTCTCCTAAGAAACGAAGCTTTACCTTTGCTTCATAATTAGACTAAACTGAAGTTTTAATTAAAATTAACGCGAGAAAAACGTTTTTTCAAAGCAAGCCCGTCCCGGCTTGCTTTTTTTTATAAAAGCGAAAATTGAACGATTAAAAATTTTCTTTCGACTTTTTCAGAATGTTGTACAAAAACTCCCTTGCTCTAAAAAGCTGCGCTTTTACGGTACCAAGCGGCAAATCCATTTCTTCCGCAATCTCTTCGTAAGAAAATTCTTTAAAATAGCGTAATTCGATTAAAAGTTTATAATGTGGTTTCAATCGGTCAACAACCTGACGCATAAGTTCAATTTTCTGGTCACGCACAAATATTTCTTCCGGATCGAGCGCACCGGAATCAATATTTTGCGACATTTCTGTGCCGTTTGGTTCGTCAGAGAAACTTTTGTCGATGGAGATAAGTCCTTGTTTTTTCTTACGAATAAAATCGATGGCATTGTTGGTAGCAATTCGAAACAACCAAGTACTGAATGCATAATTGGGTGAATAATGTTGAATACTCTTAAATGCTTTACCAAAAGCTTCGATGGTCATATCTTCGGCATCGGTCGCATTGTTTGTCATTTTCAGAAGCATAAAATAGAGCGAATCGCGGTAATTATTCATCAAATCGGCATACGCTGATTGATCGCCAACCAAAGCACGTTGCACAAGCACATAGTCGCGTTTTCCTTTATCCGTCAAATGAATATCTACTTCCATTTATTTCCGCTGTTGAAAAAGTTCAGAGTCATTACCAAACCTTGAAACGAATAAATTAGAAGTTCAAGGATTGGCGAAAATATCAATAATTTTTGTTCTTTAAGCTTTTGTAGGGCGCTTTTTTGAATAATCAAGAAACTGATTAAGCGCAGCGAAAATAAAACGGCCAGTACAATAAGCCACGATTTAAGAAGGAGCAATGCTAAAGTGAAGCCATAAAAAAGAAACAACGTAATCGGGTAAATCATAAGCAAAATACGATGCTTTGTTTTGTACATTCCACTGGTTGACAAATGGCGTTTTTTTTGCAATAGCCAGAGCGACAGGCTTTTTTCCTGAATGGAATACGTCATACTTTCCGGACAAATACAAATAGCTGTATTTGTTTTTGAAGCCGCTTGATTGATAAACAAATCGTCGTCGCCCGAATTGATTTTATAATGATTGATAAAGCCCTTTCGCTCGTAAAACATTTTTTTGCTATAAGCCAGATTCCGTCCAACTCCCATATAAGGCATTCGCATAAGCGCAAACGACAAATAATGCAATGCAGCCATAAACGTATCGAAGCGGATAATTTTATCTAACAATCCGCCTTTTGGTAAATACGGACCATAACCCAAAACTATTTCTGTTTTTGGCTGAAAAGAAGCTTGCATCGACATAATCCATTTGTCAGAAACAACTTGACAATCCGCGTCAGTAAGTAATAGTGTTTCGTGGTGTGCCGATTTTATTCCAATAGAAAGCGGGAATTTTTTTCCGCTAAAAAAATTCAAATTTTGATCGAGGCGCACTATTTTGAGACGAGGGTATTTCTTACTTAAATCTTGCAGATATTCATGGGTTTCATCGTCGGAATGATCGTTCACCACAACAACTTCAAACTCGGGATAATCTTGATTCAATATAGGTTCAAGCGTTTTAAGCAAATTATGATACTCATTTCGAGCCACAATAACCACTGAAACAGGCTGAAAACTGGATTCGTTTTTGGTAAATTTAAAAAAGGATAAGCGAGCAAAAATAATCCAATGATATCCCAATTGAAACAACAAAGTGAGGATGAATAACCCCAATAAAATATCTTCAATTTTAAGCAAATAGTTTGTGTACATAATGGCACGAAATTACATTTTTATCCTTTAGCTTCAAGAAGAATCTTAGGAAACTTACTAATGAAACAATGTTAATAATTGCCCTGAAATGCGCTTTAAATTCACCTCATTAGAAAGAAAAACAAGAATTTTATGTTGATTGGCTTTTTCTATCTTTGCAAAAATTTTATGAATGGAATTTAAAATTGAAAAGACAGACGGAGCAAGCAGTGCGCGAGCAGGAGAAATAACTACGGATCATGGAAAAATTCAAACTCCCATTTTTATGCCTGTGGGAACTGCAGGAGCCGTAAAAGCAATTCATATTCGCGATATAAAAGAAGATACCAAAGCACAAATTATACTTGGAAACACCTATCATTTGTATCTACGACCAGGAATGGATGTAATACAACAAGCCGGCGGATTGCATAAATTCAATGGCTGGGACAAACCCATTTTGACCGATAGCGGTGGTTATCAAGTATATTCATTGTCGGGAACTCGAAAACTAGCAGAGGAAGGAGTGCTTTTTCAATCGCATATTGATGGTTCAAGACATTTATTCACACCCGAAAAAGTAATGGAAATTGAACGAACAATTGGGGCGGATATTATGATGGCCTTCGACGAATGTACGCCCTATCCTTGCGATTACGATTACGCCAAACGTTCGATGGATTTGACGCATCGCTGGCTGGATAGATGTGTAACCCATTTTAATAATACGGAAGGATTGTATG
>DMBV01000023.1 GCA_003445975.1 Bacteroidales bacterium | reverse complement strand
GAAAAAAAGGACATATCATCAATATTGGATCCATTGCCGGCCGACAAGCCTATCCAAACGGAAATGTATATTGTGGAACCAAAGCCGCTGTTCATTCTATCACAGAAGGAATGCGCATTGATTTGGTAAGCCATGGAATAAAAGTAACTCAAATTGCTCCAGGAGCAGTAGAAACAGAGTTCTCGTTGGTTCGGTTAAAAGGCAATGCTGAAGCAGCAAATGCCTTTTACAAAGGCTATAAACCATTATCTGCCAAAGACATAGCCGACATTACTTTTTACACCACTACACTTCCTGAGCACGTTTGTATCAACGATATTTTGGTTACACCAACAGCTCAAGCAAATGTATATGTGTATCACAAGGAATTATTTTCATGATTTGGGAAATTTAGTCTTTGTGTATTAATATATTTTTTTTACTTTAGCTAACCTCTTTAACAAAAAGTTCATTTCAGAAATAACGATAAATTAAATAGTATGGGCATTTCAATTTCACATCAAGATTGGTCGGACAAAACGGTTCTCATTGCAGAAGATGTTAGCGACAATTTTCTTTTCCTAAAAACATATCTCAGGAAAACAAAAATAAATGTATTGTGGGCAAAAGATGGCCAAGAAGCCATAGAAATATGCTCCAAAAACCCGTCTATTGATATTGTATTAATGGATATCCGGATGCCCATTGTGGATGGTTATGAAGCCACCACAGAAATCAAAAAAATAAAACCTTCGATGCCTGTAATTGCACAAACTGCATATGCATTGAATTCGGACTATCAAAAAGTTTTTGATTCAGGCTGCGACGATTACATCACCAAACCAATATTGGGCGCAAGTTTGATAGATAAAATGGCCGTTTATTTATAATAACTGCTTTTTTCAATCATGTAATATTTTAAAGATCAATTCGCGAAGCAATTCTCCTGCACTAGTGGTTGAATTGCCTAAACCTTTTGCTTTTAGATCGTACATTTTTATTTCGTGAATGATAAAAACCAATTTCCGCATTTTATAATTCCTAAACGCTTGTTGATAGTGGACCAATTGGCTCGGTTTGATATTGAGGATAGAAGCTATTTTGTTGGGTTCTGATTCTTTTATCTGAGCATAGACCAAAGTTCTGAAAAAGAAATTATGCAAATTGGGCAGCACTCCAAAAATGTTTATCTCTTTGGAATTTGCGGCAAAATAAGTAACAATTTTGTTCGCTCTTAAAACATCGCGCTTTGCCAATGCATAATTAAGTTCAAATATATTGTATTCCTTGCTGATGCCCACATTATCCTCAATCATCGAATCTGTAATTTTTGATCCGGGAGCGATATTCAGAGCCATTTTCCTCAATTCATTATCAATTTTCGCCAAGTCGGCTCCCAGATAATTGGATAGCAATTCACTTTCGTTCGAATTGATGGAAAATCCCATTGTAGCAATTCGTTTTTCAATCCAGCTCGCTATTTGATTGTCCCACAATTTGGCAGAAACAAATACAACACCGCTTTCCTTGATTTGCTTATAGAGAATAGTGCGTTTGTCGATGGCCTTGTGTTTGTATGCCAAGACCAAAATCGTTGATTTGAGTGGACTTTTTAAATAATCGACCAAATTTTCGATGCCCTCTAGGTTTTGTGCTTCTTTTACAACAATGAGCTGATAATTCGACATCATAGGAAAACGTTTTGCCATTCCAATGATATCAAAAACATTGGAATCCAATCCATAAACCACCGTTTGATTAAATTCTTTTTCAGAAGCACTCAGCACTTTTTCTTCCAAATAATCCACCAATTCATCGATAAAAAAAGCTTCTTCGCCGGAAAATAAATAAACCGGGTGATAAATTTTCTTCTTTAAATCCTGAATTACTTCGTCAAATTTTTGTTCCGGCATAAAAGTTTGAGATTAAAAACGCAAATGCTTAATTGCTAAACCTTTATTTTTCAATTCAAGCAAAGCATCAATTCCGATCTCCAAATGGGTCTTGGAAAAATTTTTGGTTACTTTTTCATCGCTTTTTGAAGTCTTCACTCCGCCTGCAATCATGGGCTGGTCGCTCACCAAGAGCAATGCGCCTGTTGGTATGCCATTGTGAAATCCTACCGTAAAAATGGTAGCCGTTTCCATTTCAATTGCCATGGCTCTTGTCTTTCGCAAATATTCTTTGAACTCTTCGTCGTGTTCCCAAACTCTTCGGTTGGTAGTGTAAACCGTGCCTGTCCAATAATCCAATCCTCTTGATCGAATTATACTCGACAAGGCTCTTTGCAAACTAAATGCGGGCAGAGCCGGAATTTCGGGAGGAAAATAATCATCGCTGGTTCCATCGCCCCGAATAGCTGCAATGGGAAGAATGAAATCGCCCAGTTTGTTTTTTTTCTTCAAGCCACCACATTTTCCTAAAAACAAACATGCTTTTGGCGAAATGGCACTTAAAAGATCTACAACAGTAGCCGCATTGGGGCTTCCCATACTAAAGTTGATAATCGTGATGTCGTTGGCAGTGGCCGAAGGCATTGGCACATCGCGTCCCGAGAATTTGGCATCGTATTTTTCGATAAAAAGATCTACATAATTCTGAAAATTGGTAAGCAAAATATATTCGCCAAATTCATCAAGTTCCAAACCGGTATAGCGTGTCAACCAGTTTTTTACTATTTCGCTTTTTGTCTTCATAGTTGTTTTTTTTGTGATGGCTAAGCTTTTCATTGAATGAGATTTTTTCACCAAAATTAATTCGAAACAAATATACAGTTTTTAGTCATTTTCTTTACTTTTACAAGCGATTATGACCAAAGTGATGGAAAGATTAAATTTGCCCGACTGCAAATTAACTGTACGCTTTCAAAATTCAAGACAAGAAATTTTTGACGATTTCAGAAAAAGATTCGTTTCATTAACGCCCGAAGAATGGGTTCGCCAGCATTTTGCTCACTATTTGGTTAGCGAAAGGAGCTTCCCAAAAGGATTGATGGCTGTGGAATATTCGCTCACCTTGAATGGTTTAAAAAAAAGGATTGATATCCTGGCCTTTTCGCCCGAAGGAAAAGCAATTTTGGCCGTGGAATGCAAAGCCAGCCATGTAAAAATTGATCAATCTACTTTTGATCAGATTGCACGCTACAATATGGTGCTAAAAATTGATTATCTGATTGTTACCAACGGATTGAATCATTATGTATGTAAGCTTGATTATGACAATCTCAGTTTTAAATATTTGCCAAATGTTCCAACATTTGACGAATTATTTTTAAAAAAACAGACTCAAATTAAATAATAATCAGCTTGTTTAGATAAAATTGTTTATTTTAGTTTAAAATTAAAGCATGCCTACTAAAATTAAAACACTTCTATTAGACGATGATCGGCAAATTCTTATTTTGCTGAGTCACTTGTTGGAAAAACAATTCCCAAACATTCAGGTAATCGGTCAAGCTCAAACAGTTGAACAAAGCATTGAATTGATTGATAGCTTGCAGCCGGACTTGATTTTTTTAGATATCGAATTTCCCGATGGAGACGGATTCAAAATATTGGATTCTGTTACTCACACCAAATTTCAAACTATTTTCATCAGTTCTCACGACCAATTTGCCATGAAAGCTTTTGAATATTCGGCGCTTCATTATCTAAAAAAGCCCATTGATGCTTCAGAAGTAAGCGAAGCTCTCTGTCGTCTTAGCGTGAACGAAGACCGTGAAATTCAAAAAATACCTTCCATTCAACATTCAAACAAGGAGCCTAAACTGATCATTCCAACTACCGAAGGCTTAGATATTATTAAAATCCAAGACATCAAACGCTGTGAAGCCAGCGATGTATATACCATTTTTCACATGGTTGATGGAACTAAATACATGGCTTCCAAATCATTGAACAACTACGAAAAATTACTTGGCGATTTGCATTTTTTCAGAATTCATAGCAAACACTTGATTAATATGCGCTACATTGTGCAGTATATCAAAGGAAAAGGCGGCTATGTGGTATTGGCACAAGGCGATGAACTAGAAGTTTCGGTTCGCAAAAAAATGGACTTCATGAATCAATTGAAAGATTACGCACGTTCCTTAAATTAAAACAGCATGATGTAGGTTTACAGCACTTTTTTTAAGGAATTTTTAATACATTTGAAAGATAATAAAGCATTCGTAAAGCGCAATAAAAAGAACACAGATGAAAAAAATATTAGTAATTGAAGATACGCAAAATGTTCGCGAGAATATTTGCGAAATTTTGGAAGCCGAGAACTACGAAGTTTTTGCCGCCGAAAACGGCAAATCAGGTCTGGAAATATCCCGAAACATTCAACCCGATTTGGTGCTTTGCGATATTATGATGCCCGGAATGGATGGTTATGAAGTCTTGACCTTTATGCGTAAAGAGCTTGTAACATCTACGGTTCCATTCATTTTCCTGACGGCTAAAAACACCCGCGAAAACCAACGGTTAGGGATGGAGTTGGGCGCCGATGATTATATTACTAAACCTTTCACTGTGGATGATTTGCTCAATGCAGTTTCTGTCAGGCTCAAGCGCGCTGCCGAATTTAAAGAAGAAAGCGAAAAAAAGCTGAACGAACTCACCAAAAACCTTGGAGCTCCTATTACGCAAGTAATCGCCGAACCTTTGCGCGCCATTCTTGGCTTTTCGAAAATGCTCATGACCGAATACAGCAGCATGGAAAAATTTGAAATGGCCGAATTTTCGAGCCTTATTCACAAAGCAGGAATGAAACTGAATACAGTAGTAAAAAAGTCGTTTATGTTTTATCAGTTGCAGTCGTTGGCCTTCGATCAAGACAGTTTAGCATTGCTGAGCAACGAAAAAACAACCGATATTAAAACACTGACTCAAAACATTATCGATGAAATGGCGGTAAATAAAAAACGCCAAGACGATATTCTGATCAATTTGGAAAATGCAAGCGTTAAAATACCTTCAAAATATTACCTCGAAATTGTGAATGAATTGATAGAAAATGCTCTTAATTTCTCACCAAAACGTTCGGTAATTCGTGTTATGGGCGGAATTGAAGACAACCACTATGTTCTTACTATTCGCGATGAAGGAATGGGAATGACCTTAAATCAGATCAGCCGAATTGGCGCGTTTCAAAAATTCAATCAAGATTTGAACGACAATTCAGGCATAGGACTTGGACTGATAAACACCAAAAGCATTCTACTGCTTTTTGGTGGCAATATGCTCATAAAATCGACATTGGGGATAGAAACGCTGGTTAGAGTTACACTACCACTAGCCTAAAAAGATTCAGCTATTTATTAAAAAGCATCCGTCTGTTGGCGGATGCTTTTTTTATGTAACGGCTTACAATCCGTATTCTTTGGCTTTTAAACTCGATTTGGCCGGATTCCATGGATCTTTGTATGAAGAGTAAAAGAATATTTCTTTTATATAAGCCATCGTTCGAATTACACGCATATAATACCCATTGTAAACCATCATCAACGGAATATAAATAATGAGTTTTGCTTCGGTTTTCCACCTTTCCGACATGGACAAAACTACCAAAAATTGAATAAAACTGGCAGCGCCATAAATCATAATTTTGAGCGGAATGATGAAAGCCAAATAATCCACATTCACAATGATGATCTGGATGATATAGAAAAACCAAATAACATCCAAAATCAAATTGAAGAAAATATTCTCGAAAAAAGCAAAAAAGTTAGAAAAATTGAAAGATGCCTGAGGTTTGAAAATATCCGAGTGTTTACGAATACGGAATCGAATCAAAGATTTGTTCCATCGCAAACGTTGATTCGACAATTTTTTGAAACTATTTGGAACATTTGTCAAAGCAACAGCGGTGGGTTCGAAAGCGATTGTATAACCCATTTTTCGGATTTTTACAGTAATATCGCCGTCCAATCCGGGGCCAATATCCCAGCCGCCAATTCGATCGATAATGTCTTTTCGGAAGGCACCAAAAGCGCCTGAGATAATTTTGTAGATTCCTAAATAAGAAGTAACAACTCTACCTACAGCAATGGTTTGCAAATATTCGATGGCTTGCAAACTGGTTGAAATATTAAAATCTTGGTTTCGTGCTTTGATGTTTCCGCCCACTGCTCCTACATTGCTATCGACATAAAAAGGAATAATAATATTTTCGATCGCCTTTTCATCAAAGGAAGTGTCGGCATCGAGGTGAACCACAAATTTTCCTTTTGCGTAACGCAAAGCAAGATTAGCCGCGCTGGCTTTTCCGCCTCGTTCATCATTTCTTAGAAAAACATCGATAAACCCATTCTTTAAAAGACTACGACATATCACGGCCGTATCATCGTCCGAGCCATCGTCAATGATGATGATCTCAATGTTTTGATAACTCTGTTTATTAATAGAATCAACTAGTTTATAAATATGTTCGCCTTCGTTTTTTCCGGGAGCAATCAACGAAACCAGCGGATTTTCGAACCACAGTTTTTGGCGAGCTTCTTCATAAATGGCGGCTTTTTTATTTCTCGTACGATAGAAAACAAACATGACCACCAAATCCATCACCAAAAAACGGGGTGCTTCCAACAAAAAGAAATACCAAAAAATATAAAATACTTTTTCGAAACCATTGGAATACCAATACCAAAAAAAATCATCCCAAAAAGTATATATCATTATGCCCCCGGATTGGTGGTTAATATATCATTAATCAATTCATTGTGTCCCTTGGAATTGTCGATTGTACTTGCTTTTATTTTGACTGTAATATTGGCATCTTCGATATTGCTGTCCAAAAGTTTTTGAACAGATTTCTGAATATTACCGAGTGTAGATTCTAGTCTAAGTTTATCATTATCAGGCGATACGATCAAGAAAGTATTGTTGTTGATAAAGGACAATATATCTGTTGCCAGCGTCGCATTTTTGATAAAATCGGCTATTTCTAAAATTACATTTTGATATTTTATTCCAAGATTATTAGCCATCGTGGATGGAGCTTTCAAACTCAATACGCCAATAGCAGATGCTTTTCCGGTCGATTTTATGCGTTCTATTTCATATTTCAAGAAAATATTGAACGTACTAAATCCAACAAACCCAGGGAATTCGGCTTCGCGGCGTTCTTCGGGAGCCAGCCCGCCCATGGCAGCTTCTTCGCCAATAACAGTCAACTCATAATTGTTTATTTTCCGTTCGATGAGCGCATCTACATTCTGAACTGTATTGCAATTAAAACAAGCGGCTTCCATAACCGATTCCTGGGAGTGATGTCCGCAATTATTGCAAGTATAGACCAATGATGGCTTGTCGTAATCAACGCCAATATGATGGAGCAGTTTATTGCATTTAGGGCAAATCATTTGATTTCCGCTGATAAAATCGCTTTCCGGTGCTACCTTCGCACACACAAAGTGATGAATCAGGTTTTCCATAAACAAATCGGTAGAATTGCATTTTGAACAAACTTCGCGGTAATTCAAAAAAGCAGAATAGCAATTGCCACACAAATGAACTATATCTTCATAGCGTGGCCGAATGTACTCTTTTGCTTCCAGCTCATCAATGAGTTTAAACATATCTTGCGTATTTGCATTTTGATAATGCAAACCCAATAGCGGATAAGTATAGCCCGTATGAGCCTTCACGGAGGTGATGGGCGCCATGCGTCTTTGTCGGGTATAATAATAGCGTAATACTTTGTTTTGAATCCGGATAACTAAATCGTTGGTATCGGATGTTTGCAATTGACGAATGCGCTGATAGATGACATTAAAACTGCCTTCGAACGATTCTTCTTGAAGACTTTTTACCACACCATCGCTTAAATTTCGTGTAAAATCGTCCACGTCATCGTTCAATGAAAGGATGAAAACCGGAACTAAATAGATGGATTCGATAAACGACGAACGAATTAGTTTCAAAAAAGTAAAGCAAGCTTCCTTATCGGCATAATCAAGGATAAGTCCATCGCTGATAACGACTTTCTTTATATCCAAATCTCGATAATCAGAAATGAAATAAATTTCTTTATCGCTTTGTGTTTGAACCCTTTTTCCAAATTGAGTAATTGCCATGTTTATCCGTATTCTCGAAGCTCTACGAGCTTATTTCGTTACTGAAACTTTGTTTTACTAATCCTAACCTCGTACATATAGTACTTTTTCCAATGTTCTAATTCCTGATCAGATGTAGGGACAATTTTTGCCACAACGGTTCGTTTATCCCTTTCTTTTGGTTTCTTAAATTCGAGTGGTAATTCCTCTGTATTTAAGTAAAAACTATGAATCATTCCATCGCTAACAGTTCCATCGGGAAAGTCGAGCTGAAGTGTTTCTCCTTCTTCAAAATAGCCAATGCTTCCTTGATCTATAAAAGCAAAAATAAACATTTTGTCGGTATTTGACAGGTACATCACCACATCTTTCTTATAGCTTGTTTCCTTTGGTTCGCTGCTTATTTTACTGATAATTCCATCTACTGGCGATAGGTAATAAGCCCATCGAATCACATTTCCATCGCCGCCGCCAATACTGTTCGCCACAACATTTGGGCGTGTAGATTGATATTCGGCCGCATTTAACAAGGCCAGGTATTTACGCAAATAAACCACCTCTTCTTCCATCTTATTGCGATCAACTTGATAAGATTTCAGCTTTAATTGTGCGGCTTGTAATTCCAATTTTGGGTAAACATCTAAATAAACTTCCTTTTTAAGCCGCTCCAAATCGGACAAAATTCGCTTTACATTGTCGTCAATTTCCTGAATTTCAATTATCTTTATGCTAATGTTTTTTTGAGTCTGAATGCGTTCTTTTAAATACCAATCCGAATTATTAGAATTGTTTGAGCCGCCAACAGCTACCGAAATTCCTCCACCATCGCCATCGTCTTGATT
>DMBV01000099.1 GCA_003445975.1 Bacteroidales bacterium | reverse complement strand
GGAATATTGTAAAACGCTATGCTGGTCATACCGCACTCGATGGAGTAAGCATTGCTGTACCCGAAAAAACTATCTTTGGACTTTTAGGTCCAAATGGAGCAGGAAAAACGTCCTTAATCCGAATCATAAACCAGATTACCGGTCCCGACGAAGGTGAACTGTATTTTGAGGGAAGAAAAATGCAATCGTCAGATATATACAAAATTGGATATTTGCCCGAAGAACGCGGACTGTACAAAAAAATGAAAGTGGGCGAACAAGCCATCTATTTGGCACAACTCAAAGGATTGAGCAAAACAGATGCTGTTCGAGAATTGAAATTCTGGTTCGAAAAATTTGAAATTGAAGGCTGGTGGCACAAAAAAATAGAAGAGCTTTCCAAAGGGATGCAGCAAAAGATTCAATTTATCGTAACAATTATACACAAGCCCAAACTGCTCATTTTCGACGAACCTTTTAGTGGTTTTGACCCCATCAATGTGCAGCTTTTGAAACAGGAAATTTTGAACTTGAGAGAACAAGGGTCAAGCATCATCTTTTCGACTCACAACATGGCATCGGTAGAAGAAATTTGCGACAATATAAGTCTTATTCATCAATCCAAAACAATACTTGAAGGCGAAGTTGGCGCAATCAGAAACCGTTTTAAAGCGAATATTTACGAGGTAGAATGGGTGGGCCAAACCGAAATTTTGACAGCCAAATTACCTGCTGAATTTAGCATTTTAAAACAATTCAAAACGCCCGAATCTACCAAGACGCAATTTCAACTGAAAGCAGGAAGCAAACCAAACGACATAATCAAATTTCTACTGCGCGATTTCGAAGTGATTGGATTGAAAGAAATTCTTCCAAGCATGGACGAGATTTTTATCCAAAGTGTAAACGCATCAAACCAAACAAAATGAGCAAAATAAGCCTTATAATTCAACGAGAATACCTCAGCAGAGTTCAAAAACGTTCCTTTTTAGTGCTTACTTTTCTTGGACCATTGCTGATGGCTTCCATCTGGATAATTCCAATTTACTTCTCAACACTTGGCAAGGAAACAAAAGTGATTAGTGTATTGGACGAAACCGGAATTTTTTTCAATGAGCTAAAAGGAGATCAAAATATTCAATTTGTTCAGGCCGTACCCCAACTGAAAGCGGCAAAAGAAAACCTAAGCAAATTGGGAAATTACGCCTTGCTTTACATTCCTAAACCAGATGTTCACATCCCAAACGCAGCCATTCTCTACAGCGAAAAACAGCCAAGTCTGGAAGTAAAAAATTACATCAAAGGCGCCATGAAAAAAGAGCTTGAAGCACAGAAATTGGCTCTACAAGGCATAGACCCTGACATACTGACTTCCATAAAAACGAATGTTTTTATTAGCTCCATAAAGCTCGACAGCAGCGGACTGGAAGAAAAAACATCGACCGAAATCAGCATGGCCGTGGGCATGTTTTCGGCCATCTTGATTTATTTTTTTATTTTTCTTTTTGGTGCCCAAGTGATGCGTGGAGTCATCGAGGAAAAAACAAGTCGAATCATCGAAGTGATGATCTCCAGTGTTCGTCCGTTTCAACTTATGATGGGGAAAATTATTGGGATTGCATTGGTAGGATTTACGCAATTTCTGCTTTGGGTTTTACTCACTTCTGCGCTCGTTTTCGGGTTTCAATCCTTCTATAAAACCGAATTAAAAGCATATCAATCAACCCAAATAACAGAAAGCACACAAGGATTGTTTGCCAACAACGGAGACGAAAATACAAATGCAGAACAAGCGGTTCCTGACGAAAATATTGGATTTTTTATTGATGCACTTATGTCGATAAACTATTTGGTTATTATTGGCTCATTTCTCTTTTATTTTCTGGGCGGCTATTTACTTTACGCTGCCTTGTTTGCTGCTGTTGGTTCGGCAGTTGACAGCGAAGCCGATACGCATCAATTTATGATGCCCATCACCATACCATTGATTTTAAGTATCGTAATGGCCCAATTCATTCTTGCTGATCCACATGGGCCGGTGGCATTTTGGATGTCGATCTTTCCGCTCACTTCGCCAATCATTATGATGATTCGGATTCCATTTGGAGTTCCTTATTGGGAAATTGCACTTTCCGGTATTTTATTGATTGCAGGATTTATTTTCACAACATGGTTGGCAGCAAAAATTTACAGAACCGGAATATTGATGTATGGCAAAAAAGTGAACTACAAAGAACTTTGGAAGTGGCTGTTTTACAAGGCTTAAGATTTACAAAACCAATCCACCGCTATGGAAAGCCTTAAGTTCAAATCTTTTAGCAATTTGTTACCATAGATTGAAATATTATTCTATTTTTGCGCATTGTAAAAATTTTATAAAATAAATACAGAAACACATGCAAAACAAAGGTGCGATACGATTTTTTGCCATAGCATTTGCGCTTGTTTGCGTCTTTCAACTTAGCTATACATATTTTGCTAAAAGTGTTGAAAAAGACGCCTATGAATATGCAAATTCAGCCAAAATAAAAGGGCTATCAAATGCAATTGCAAACGGTAACAACCTGAAAGAAGGTTATATCTATGATTCTATTTCAAAATCAACAGAGAAAGTTTATCTTGATTCTATTCAAAATGAAGTAGTTTACAACATAGGAATCAGAAAATATACATTTAAAGAAGTAAAAGAAAGAGAAATCAATCTTGGTTTGGACTTAAAAGGCGGAATGAATGTAACGCTCGAAATTTCAGTACCTGATATTGTCAAAGCACTTTCTGGAAATAGTAAAAATCCTGTCTTCAATCAAGCTTTAAAAAACGCGATTCAAAAACAAAAAAGTACCGACGTTTCTTTTATCGACTTATTTGATCAGGCTATCAAAGAAATTGATCCTAATTTTAGCTTAGCCACTGTTTTTAGTACAATCGAATTGAAAGACAAGGTGAGCTACAACTCATCAAACGCTGATATTCTTAAAGTTCTAAACGATGAAGTTGACGGCGCTATCAATCGCACTTTCAATATTTTAAATACACGTATCAACCGTTTTGGCGTTGCGCAACCAAACATCCAGCAATTGCAAACCAAAGGACGCATTTTGGTTGAACTTCCCGGTATTAAAGACCCTGACCGTGTTCGTAAACTCTTGCAAGGCACAGCTCAGTTGGAGTTTTGGGAAACTTTTGATTTCCCTGAACTTATCGGCTATTTTTCGGAAGCAAATGCCAAGCTTGCCGAAATCAATGAGTTGAAGAAAATTCAAACCGTAGCTCCAGAAACAGCTCTAGTTTCGACCCAAACAACCGAAACTGCGGTTGCCCAAAAAGTCGAATCGAGTTTGATTGAACAAGTTCAAAAAGATACTACTGCCAATCAAAATGCCGCTTACGATAAATATTTGGAGTCGAATCCACTTTGGGCAGTGCTTCAACCTTCGTTGGTGCAAGATGCTTCCGGACAATCCTATCCAGCAAAAGGTGCTCGTGTTGGTTTTGCAGCCGTAAAAGATACAGCGCGTGTAAATGCGTTAATCAAACAAGTAAGAACAATTTTCCCAAGCAATTTGAAACTTTTCTGGGCTATCAATCCAGTTGAAAAAGGATCTGATGTTCACGAATTGGTTGCAATAAAAGTAAGCTCCAGAGATGGACTTCCTGCTTTAGGAGGCGATGTAATTGTGGATGCATCACAAGATTATAGCCCAACCGGACAAGTTGAGGTTTCTATGTCGATGAATAGCGAAGGAGCGCAAGCTTGGAAACGTTTGACCGGCGAAAATATTGGAAAGCAAATAGCAATCGTTTTAGATAATTATGTTTATTCGTTCCCAGTGGTAAACGCTGAAATCTCGGGCGGACGTTCGTCCATTTCGGGTGGAGGTATGAC
>DMBV01000100.1 GCA_003445975.1 Bacteroidales bacterium | reverse complement strand
AATATCTACTTGCAAGGCACTTATGCCGGAATCAATCGATTGGTGAAGAGCAATGGAAAATGGGCAGCAAGAAATCTGGGCGAGACAACCATTCCTATTAAATATCTGGTCTTCGAAAATGAAAATACGGCTTGGATAGGACATGCATACAAGGGTTTGTATCGAGTTGGCTTCAACAAAGACTTCTCCAAAATTCAAAGCTTCATCGATTATGGAAAAAAAGGGCTCTATACCGACTATTCGGTAAGAATCTACGATTTAAAAAACACCATTGTCTTCCACACAAGCCAAGGATGGCAAAAATATGAACCCTTGATTGACAGCATTCTTGCATTTGATTTGTTGAACGAAAACATTTCAAAGAATAGTTATATTATTTCCGAAGACGATATTACCGAAACGGTTTTCAAAACGGAAAACTCCCTAAATTTTAGCTCCGTTCTCAACGACTTCAATACAATTAGTATTCCTCGGAAATATTATTTCAGAAGAAATATAAGTGGAAATGAGAATGTTTCGAAGATTGACGACAGCACTTTTGCNNTCAAATCTCTCAGACGGGAAATACACTCTTTTATTCCAAACACTTGGAAACAACAAAAGTACCTCAGCCGAATTGCCGCTCGAATTTGAAGTAAATCCACCTTGGTTCAGGAGTTCCATTGGCTTTGTTCTTTATGGATTTCTTTTCCTGATAATGACTTCATTTATGTATGTTTTGCATCGAAGAAAAATTTTAAAAGCGCAAAAATTGCTTCAACTAAAGTATGAAGAATCGAACAAAAATATCCTGGAGGCACAAACGCGCGAAAACGAAAGGACGTTGATAGAAATACGAAACGACGCTTTAAAAAAAGAAATTGAGTTAAAGAGCAAGCAGCTTGCCAATACAGCCATCGCTTTGGTTAAAAAGAATGAAACTTTATTGCGCATTAAAAATGACCTAAACTTCATTCAGAAAAATTCGAATGCAGATTTCTCGATAAAAAAAATTATGCGTCAAATTGATTATTCCATCGAGCATGAAGATGAATGGGATATTTTTGAAAGTAATTTTAACCATGTTCATGAAGAATTTTTCAATGAGTTGAAGCGGAAATTCCCGGATCTTACACGTAAAGACCTAAAAATGTGTGCGTTTCTAAAGATGAATCTTTCTACTAAAGAAATTGCTCCATTGCTCAATATTTCCGTTCGAGGAATCGAAACCCATCGGTATAGACTAAAACGCAAACTCAATTTGGATAAAGACGAAAACTTAGTAGCTTTTTTTCAGAACTTGCGTTAAAAAAGCTATACATCCTAAATTAGCGCGCCTTTTATGGTTTTCTGGTTTTGGAAAACAACCATGGCAGTATTTCTTTTTGTGCAAAAGCAGGATCCCAACTGTTGTGATTTGCATCCTCAAAGAGGGTAAACTTTGGATAAGCTCCCGCTTCCAATATGGCTTCAACCATACGAACGGAATATTTGGGATCAACAACATCATCTCTGGAACCGTGAAAAATCCACAAAGGAGTTTGCTTGGCAAAATTCTTTGCAAAATGTGTGTTGCCACCACCACAAATGGCTATTCCGGCGGCAAAAGTATTCGGTTTTCGATATAGAATTTCATAAACACCCATGGCACCCATCGACAAACCCATAACATAGACTTGATCTTTGTTGATGTAATTTCCATCTAATAGTTTATCTATCAATTGAATCAAATTGTTCATTGAACGAGTGGGCGGCTTGGTATATAAAAAATCGAAGGTTTTCTTAGCGTCGTTCCTGTCTATCTTCACCTTCGCCCAATAATCATCCGACGGACATTGCGGAAACAACACGATAGACGGATAGTTGGCCAAAGCCTCCGGGCTTGTAAATAAAGAGCTTCCGTGGATCAATTGTTTTTCGTTATCGTTTCCTCTTTCGCCAGCACCATGCAGAAAAACGACTAGCGGATAGCTTTTTTCGGCGGAAAAATGCGGTGGAAATAGAATTCGATAAGGCATGCTATCCAGCTTACTCACAAATATTTCTTTTTTGTAAGAAGAAAGGGAATCTTGAGCCAAACCTGTCTGGAGAATAAACAGCAACAAATAGATTATTAATAACTTAAGGTGTTTCATATCTGAAATTCAATTTTTCTAAACCATTTTGAACATCTTCATTTTGCATAAACAATTTCCAAAGGAGTCCTGTTCTGTAATTTTCAATCATAACGATACTCGGCCCTTGATCAATGGCCAAGTAGGCCCTGGCTACCCAGAAATTGGCTGTTGGACTAAAAGCGTCGTAAAATCCTGCGGGACCAAGCAATATATCCTTGTGTGTATAAAAATAATGCAGTGCTCTTAACGATTCCGTTGGTGTATAAGGAATTGAACTGATGGCTGCTGTGGGAGAAATGACGCCTAAATCATTCGTTGGTCTGTGAGCCGCATAGCCAATGCTTCCATCAAAATTGCGGGTATAACTAGCCGTTAGTCCCCAACAATCCGCTCCATAATCTTTGTAGTTTTTTGGATTGTCGATGCAATAATTATAATTTATTTTGGTGTGATTCACATTCACATCCCAATAACTGACATATTCATCTGAAAGCCCTCGTGGATTTAGTCCCAAATAGGAATAATGAGCCCAAAACAGTGGTCCGCCATATTCTGTATCGCCGTTGTGCTTTACCAAAAGCGGGATACCATATTTTGTATTGGTCGATTTTATTCCGCCATTCAAAGCCCATCCATTTGAATATACTTCTTTTTCGATTCCAAAGTCAGGAGAAGAAGCAGCCATAATATAAGTGATTAATACTTCGTTGTAGCCGGAAAGTTTGAAATTTAAACTAAAGGCGACTGTGGGACTCCAATGCCAATAGAGCACATTTTGATTTTGGGTGTACCAATTCCACTCTATGCCTTTCCACAAGAGATCTGCTTTGGCAGCAATCGCTTTTTCCGAATCCGTTCCATTCTTAAAATACTCTTTTATACACACCAACCCTTGCGCCAAATATGCGGTTTCCACCAAGTCGCCGCCATTATCCAACGAACTAAAAGGGCGGATATTTCCATTGGTTCCGTCAATCCAATGCGGCCATGCGCCATGAAATCGGTCGGCCGTTTCTAAAAAATTCAATATTTTTGTTAAGCGATCGATGGCCAAGGTTTTGCTAATATAATTTCGCTCTATTCCTATCAAGATTGCCATCAACCCAAATCCGGTTCCTCCGGTAGCAACTGTATATGGATCGTTGGCAGGATCATCAACATGGTATCGTTCTCGGGCGCAACCCGAATTGACTTCTGCAAAATCCCAGAAATATTTAAAAGTAGCTTTTTGTGTCAAATCCAAAAGATCTTCGTTTGAAATAGGCGTTATATCAGGGAATTCTATTTCTTCATAGGTATATGAATCGTCTTTACACGAATAGAATCCAGTGATTAGTAGAAAGAGGAGAAAGCCTATTCGGATGTTTTTTTTCATCGATTATTAATTTGATTTTTGAAGGTCAGATGAAATACGTCAAATTGATCATAACATCCACTTCCATCATTTTTTTATGACTATTTCATATAGATAAATTTATCAAAATTTGCTAAATTTTAAGACCTTTCGTATTTCTGATGAAGAAATTATTCAATTACAATTGGTTTTATTTATTTTTCAAATAGGGACTTTCAAAGTTAAGCTTTTTAAGACCATTGAGCACATCTTCATTTTGCATAAATAAATTCCATAAAAGACCAGTCCGATAGTTTTCGATCATGACCGGAATAGGCCCTTGATCAATTGCCAAATACCTTGGTAAAACCCAATTGCTATCGAGGCTAAAAGCATCGTAGGGGCCGTATTTCCCAACTAAGCTATCGGCTTCGGTATATATAAACTTGAGCATTTGCATGCTTTCTTTTGGCGTGTAGGGAAATGACGACAAGGCAGCTGTTGGCGCAATGACTCCTAAATCGTAATCGGGTCGATGACTTGCATAACCAATCATGGAGTAACTCGATGTCAATCCCCATAAATTTTCACCATATCCTTCGTATTTATTGGGATTATCGACACAATAGCGGTAAATAATTTTAGTGTGGTTTTCATTCAGAGTCCAATAATTGGCATATTGATCATGGAGTCCTTTTGGATTGAGTCCCAAGTAAGAATAATGTGCCCAGAAAAGCGGGCCAACAGGAAAATCGTCGTGTTCGTAATGATTTAATACGGTTCGTAGGTCATAAAAAATAGTGTCTTTTTTTATTTCCCCATTGGCTGCCCAGCCGTTTTCATACACTTCTTTGCTGATGGGATGTGTTGGTGAAGAAGCAGCCAATACGTACATAATCAGGCATTCATTGTACCCGCCCACGGGGAAATTCATTTCCCAAGCAAAATTGGGCGACCAATGCCAATACAATACAGCGCTGCCTCCTTTTGTATGCCAATCCCATTCCACTTCCTGCCAAAGTATATCAATGTGATTGCACAACTGTTTTTCGCGATCGTTTCCGTTTTTAAAATATTCTTTCACGGTGATCAATCCTTGAATTAGAAAAGCGGTTTCAACCAAATCTCCACCATCATCTTTTGGGCTAAATGCATGGGTTTTGCCCGTTTCACCATTGAGCCAATGCGGCCAAACGCCATGAAAACGATCACATTTTTCTAAGAAACCAACAATTTTTTCGTAGCGAACCAAGGCTTCTTCTCTTGTAATGAATCCTCTTTCAATTCCAACCAAAATTGCCATCAGTCCGAATCCACTTCCTCCTATTGTTACAATATTTTTGTCGTTTTGAGGGTAGATATTGTCAAGATGAATGCGCTCAGGGGCAAGTCCCGAATTTGGCTCTGCTCCTTCCCAAAAATAGTTGAAGGTTTGATATTGAACCGTATCCAGTAACGCATCATCAGACAAAAAAGCAGTTTGTTTATTCGTTTTATTCGAATTACAGCCGAAGCTAAAGACTAAAATAAATGCAATGGTTGCAAAAAAGAAGGTATTTAATTTCATGTTTTATCTATTTAATCAATTTTGGTTGCGTCCAATGGGCGCAACCAAAATTGAAAGGGGCAAAAATTAATTAATTAAACCAAATACAAACCAACTCATCAAATGTTAAAAATAAATTAATCTGTTTAGCTAAAAAGAAGATTGACAATTCATTGGGATAAATCATCCTCTACTTTATGTCTATTATTTTGATCCATTATTCATGATCGTTTGAATTTCCTCTTGTGAAAGAGCTTTATCAAACAAAAATAAATCATCAACGAAACTTAAATCGGATAGGTGATTCCAAGCTGAAAATCGAGGAGCTCCTGAACCAATAGATAGAATGTCGCAATCTGTCCAACTAACTGCTTTTCCTGTCATATTTCCGGTATTCGTTACCGGCACACCATTGAAGTAGATCAATGTTGAAGTGGCAGAAACAGTAAAGGCAATATGAACCCATTCGCCAGTGGTTGCATTCAAAACGTCGCCATCATTCCATACGTCACCTTGTGGAGTTCCAACATGAAGTTTAATGCGTTGTTCTGTTCCGCTTCCTTCTCTAAAAAGCCTAAATCCGGAAGTTAAAACATTATCGGCTCCGTTCATTGGAGGACCAACTACCAAAATTCCGGCTCTGTCGGGGCTCGCATTTACTTTATACCAAAAGGCGCCGCTGAATTCATCTCCAAACAAACCAGTGGTTGGGAAAGTAAGATAAGAATCGGTGGCTCCTGCAAATGCATTTGAACCCACTTTACTTACACCGGCAAAACCGGTTGTTCCTACCATAGTGGCATCCGTATTGTTGTTGGCTTCTTTATTGGTGCCGTCAAAAGGCATGTAAAATGTGGAGCCGTAATTTTTAGGCGCAAAAACACCTTCGGCAATGGTAGCAACTTCTTCTGCAGAAAGTTCTTTATTGAAAAAGCGCAACTCGTCTATAATACTGCCATCCGATATATGTCCCCAATAGCTAAAAGTTTCTCCGCCCGATCCAATGGTGATGTTTTCGCATCCAGTCCAACTGATTGGAGCAGCCATTGTTGACGATCTCACTTCCGTGCCATTGATATAAATTGTGTTCTTTGTGTCGGAAATGGTGAGCGCAATATGGACCCAATCTCCGGCTGTAACATCAATTACACCTCCGTCGTTCCAACTTTCGCCCGTACCGAAACCTATGTTGGCTTTGATTCTTTGTTCAGTGGGAGAACCTTCTCTAAACAATCTAAATCCTTGATTTCTATTTTCAGCAACATCGTTTCCAACAACAATAATTCCAGCTCTATCGGGATCCGAATTCACTTTGTACCAAAAACTAGCACTAAATTGATTGCTCAATAATCCTGCAGCGGGATAGTTTAAATAGGAATCTGTTGAACCTAGATAGGCACCTGCTCCTTTTTGTGTATCATCGGTAATTTCGGGCGAGCCAATTACTTCAGCGGCTTTACTTCCAATCAAATTGACGTATCCCAAGTCGAAAGGCATAAAAAACGATTCCCCATCATATTCAGGCGAATAAGGGTGAAAAGAATTTATCATGATCTGGATGTCGCTTTGTGTTAGCGCCTTATTGAACAAACGTAATTCGTCTATATCGCTTAAGTCGGATTTGTGGTTCCAGTAGCTAAATGTTTCTCCGCCAGCTCCAATAGTAATCTTTTCGCAGCCAGTCCAGCTAATTGGTGCAGATAAATCGGACGACGATTGTTCTATTCCATTGAAATAGATTGTGCTTTTGGTTTGCGAAATTGTGAAAGCAATATGAACCCATTCGCCTGCTGCAACATCTATTACACCACCGTCGTTCCAGCTTTCACCACTGCCGGTTCCAACATTCAGTTTTATACGCTGGGTGCTGGCGCTTCCTTCTCTGAACATCCTGAATCCTTGGTTTCTATTTTCCGGGACATTGTTTCCTACAACTAAAATTCCGGCTCTATCTGGATCTGGATTCACTTTGTACCAAAAGGCGGCGCTAAATTCGCCACTCATCAAGCCAAGGCTTGGAAATGTTATATACGAGTCTGTTGCACCTTTGTAGGCATCAATACCGGCAAAACTGTAACCGGCAAAACCAGGTGTGCCAACTTTAGTAGCATAATTAAAACCAATCAAATTCATATAATCTCCATCAAAAGGCATAAAGAAAGATTCACCTTCAAAAAGAGGTACATAGGCAGGCTCTTTCGCAAAATTGACTTCAGAGGTCGTAATTTTCCCTTCCATATCTTTTGCCACCACAGACAATTTATGATTTCCATCGGTTAAATGATCGTAGGCAAATTCTTCCAACGCTCTACGATAATCCTTAAAAGAACTAAAATTCGCTATTTCAACGCCGTCCATTAATGCTGAGATGGATAGGATTTCGATGTCGTCGGTTACTTCAATTTTAATAGTAATAGAAGTAATTTCCTCGAAAACTTTAATTTTTGTTCCTTCAATAGGGTATTTGAATGTGATCATGGGAGCCGTTTCGTCAACACCAGGATCTACAGGTGTAATTGGGTCGATTCCTTTGTTACACGCTGTATTGAGAAGAATTGCAAGTGTAACAATTAAAATATGTTTTAGTGTTTTCATTGTTCTATATTGTTAATTGTCAGATTTTATTTATTAACACTGCTTAAACCTGGCAGCAAATCAATTTGATTTTGAGGATAGGGAAGAAATGTTTTATCATTCGAAAACGATCTGCCTTCGTAACTTAATTCGGTTGAGTTTCCTAGTCTTACCATATCGTAGAAACGGGTTCCCCATTCCATAGCCAGTTCTGCAAATTTTTCGTCCATTACTTGCTGATTTGTAACACTTGCCAAAGCAGACAATCCTGCTCTTGAACGTATTAAATTAACGGCTTGTACTGCAGTGCCGGCGGTTCCGTTGGCACCTTGCGTAAGTGCTTCGGCATACATCAACAAGATTTCCGCATAGCGGATAACAGTATAGTTTTTGTTGGTTCCATATTCGGTTCTGCCGGGAGTAAGTTGGTTGGATGGGAGATAATGTTTCCCACTGGCAAATAGTGCACGAGCGTAGTCATTAATAACATCTCCGTCTCTTGTTGTATTTGAAATCCAAGTTGGTAAGTCTGCATAGTTAGGATCTGTTTTGATCTCAGCAATTCCTCTATCGGTAAAGAGCACACTTGTTTCTAAGCGAACGGTTTCTCCTCTGTCGAGCATAAATTTGATAAATTTTANNAAATCGCCGGCTCCAAGTCCAAAATCAGAATACTGCAATTCTAAAATATTTTCATTGTTTAGTTTTCCTTGAATTTTGAAAAGTTCATAGAAATCCGTTTCAAGGGTAAATTTACCAGATTGAATAATTTGACCGCTTGCATCGGCAACAGCAGCATAATTCTTCAATTCTAAATTTGCAAGTGCTTTAATAGCCAAAGCGGTGTATTTTGTTACGCCTCCTGTGATATCTGTTCGTTGATTTGGATGTAAATCAACCAAATAAGGGATTGCTTCGTCCATTTGATCGGAGATATGTTGCATAATCTCGTCTTTGGAGGAAACTGGCGTGACCAGAAGAAGGGATGGGTCGGAACTGCTGGTAATGAATACATCACCCCAAACGCGCGACACTTGAAAAAGCAAGAAAGCTCTTAATACTTTCGCTTCTGCAATGTATTGGTTGCCCAAGTTTGCATTTGCTCCATTTTGTACATATAATTCTATTTGTTCCATGGCCGAATGGGCTACAAAGATGTCTTTGTATAGATTTTGCCACACCGAATTGTACATCCAATAGTCTTTATTGTAATTGTATAAATCTGTTTCGGCATAATCTTGCTGATCTCCAAGTCCTCCAGCATTCACATCGTCGCCTCTAACCGAAATAAGAGGAATATCTTCCCATCCGCGCGATTGAAATTCGGCATAAGAACCAATAAGAGGTAAAATCATATTTGAAGAAATGGTATAATCAGTTTCTCCTGTGAAGGCTCTATTTTGTGGTGGCTCTATTAATAAGTCATTGCAGGCCGAAAACCCCAACATGACCAGAACTACCAATGCAAATTTTTTGATATAATTTATAAGTTTCATAATACGATATCTTTAAAAATTAAATTTTAATATTAAGTCCAACAGTATAAACAGCAGGAATAGGATAGGTTTGTGTGTCTATACCATTTGCAACTTCCGGGCTAAACCCATTGTAATTGAATACTGTTAAAGGTCTTTCGGCAGTGAATGAAATTCTCGTTTCAGGCAATAGAATACCATTCAATCTTTTGTTTTTCAGATTGTATGAGAGCTGCACATTTTGAATTCGAAAGAAAGATCCGTCTTCAACAAAGAAGTCGCTCATTTTTTGGTTCCATCCTTTTCTAAGGCCGGCAGAAGAAGGATATTCGTTGGAGGTACCTTCGCCATGCCAACGATTGATAGCCAAATCGGCATCCAAATTACCATCTGAAGTCCAGATGAGTTCGCCTCTTTTACGGTTCAGGATTTTGTTTCCCGATTGACCCATAAAACTAGCAGTCAGTTCAAAAGCTTTGTATGTAGCTCCTAAATTAAATCCATACATAAAGTTGGGAAAATAAGAACCCAAAACTACGCGGTCATCGTCATCAATGACACCATCATTATTTTGGTCTTTATAAATAAAATCACCGGGTACCAATCCATTGGCAATGGCAATGGGATCTGCTAGTATTTGGGCTAGATTTTGATATACACCAATCACTTCACGTCCATAAAAAGCCAATAAGGGTTCTCCAACAATCGATCGTTGGCGAAATTCGGCCGAACCACCATCAATATAGGGCTGACCGTACAAATCGCGCACTTCATTTTTTAGCGTGGAGAAATTTGCACCAATTGTATAATGTATATCTTCAGAAATCGTGTTTGTCCAATTCAACGCTACTTCTATTCCTGAGTTTCTGATTACGCCCACATTCTTTAAAACACTTCCTCCGATGGATGGAATATTCACATAAATTGCCGCATCTTTTGTGTCGCGGCTGTAATAATCAGCTTCAACGGATAATTTATTCTTGAACAATTGAGAAGTAATCCCAATGTTGGTTTCTTCTGTCACCTCCCATTTTAATGAGGAATACGTACTCGAAGTAGTAGTTCCTGAAACCAATACTCCGTTTAATGCGGTAGTGATAATTGAAGTTGTGGAAGCTCCATCGCTGGCTTGAATCTTATCGTTTCCTAATTGTCCCCAACTGGCTCTTACTTTCATATAATCGATGATGCTATTTTCTTTCAGAAAGTTTTCTTCCGAAACTACCCAGCCAAAACCAATTGTTGGGAAATAGCCCCATTTTTCTTGGTATTTGGAGCTGCCGTCGGCTCTCATTGTTCCGTAAACTAAGTATTTGTATTTGTAATTGTAAGAAATTCTTCCAAAATAAGAAAGTCCATATTCTCTAACTCCGTTATCGGTAACTGATCCGGTAACAATCGTTTCTGCTTGGTCGATATACCAAGAGGCTTCGTTTTCGTAAGGGAAATTTAAACCCGTTGCAGTGAGCATACTCCAAGATTCATCTCTAAATGAGGAGCCGAGCATGGCGGAAATGTTATGATCGCCAAACTTGTCGGTATAAGTCAAAACATTGTCCCAGATTTTGTTCGAAAAAGATTGAGCTATTTTGGTAATCGAAGCGTCTGGTCTTTGAAATCCAGCGCCTATATAATAAGGAAGATCTACATATCGTTCATCAAGTGAAGTATAATTGTGATTGTAGGTGGTTCTGAAATTTAGTTTTTCTGGAATCAAGTCAACTTGTGCATAAAAATTGGCCAAAACCTTAAGGATTTTCGTTCGATTGTCGTTGTATCTCAAAGCGGGGAATGGATTTTGACCATCACGGTAGCCTATGTCTTGTGCGTTTGCATAATTTGTTGGCCAAGCGGCCGTATTGAGTTCATCGTAAACCGGCAAAATGGGAACGGCAAAATAAGCCTGATTCCAAGCTGATGATTCCTCGCTAAATTTAGTGGCATTGCTCAAGATCATATTTCCGCCCACTTTTAACCAATTGGTCGGTTTATAATCCACTTTGGAGCGTAGGTTTAGTCGTTCGTATTTGTTTTTCATATCCAGAATGCCTTCTTGAGCAAAATAGCTACTTCCAATGGAATAGGTAGCGTTTTCATTTCCTCCGGCTATTCCTATACTGTGATTTTGAATGCTTGCAGGCCGAAGAATCTCGCTGTACCAATCGGTGTTAACATCCGGAACATTGGGATTAATTCTGCTACGTCCATAACGTTGCATTGCGTTCAAAATAAAACTAATATCAGCTGCTGATCCAGATTCCAAAGCCATGTGCGTAAATTGTTCTGCATTGGCCATTTTTAATACATTTTGGGCAACTTGAGTTCCTGTATATCCGCTGTAAGTAATTTCGGCCTTTTGATTTATTTTTCCCGATATTGTTTCGATGAGTACCACTCCATTGGCAGCACGTACTCCGTAAATAGCAGCGGCAGATGCATCTTTTAAAACGGAAATAGAAGCAATGTCGGAAGTATTTAAGAAGTCGATATTGTCGAAAAACATTCCATCAACCACATACAAAGGAGCTTCACTGTTACCGCCCGGATAGGAACCTATTCCCCGAATACGGACAGTAGGCGAAGCGCCCGGAGCACCACTACTTACAACCTGGAGTCCTGCCACTTTTCCTTGTAATGATTGCATGGCTTGCCCGGTGGGCGTTTTTACAATTTCATCAGTTTTTAATGTGGTGATTGAAGAGGTGAGATCTTTCGTATTCATACTACCATATCCCACAACAACTACCTCGCCCAACAACTGAGTGTCTTCGAGCAAAGTTACATTGATGTAATTTAATCCATTTACACCAACTTCCTTTGATTTATATCCGATATAGCTAAAAACCAAAGTCCCATCGCTGGGGATGTTTTCCAGAATATATTTTCCATCAATATCGGTTTGAGCTCCCATGGTGGTCTTTAGTAAAACTACAGCAGCTCCAGGAAGTGGGTTTCCGCTTTCGTCAAGTACAGTTCCCGTTACTCGAATCCCTTGACCAAAACTGGCAGCAGAAATTAAGAATAACAGTACAAATGATAGGATTTTTTTCATGTTGATTCGATTTTTTAATTTGATGATTGTAAAGTTAATTAATTATGACCCGAGCTGAAAGTATGGGCTTCTTTTAAAAATACACCATCACCATTGTTATAGCGAAACTACTGTATATAAAGGACTTTTGATAAATATATTGTCAATTTAAGAAACTAGTAAATTATCGCTTGACGTAGTTGTGCAGTAGTAATTCGACGCTCATTTGCTTCAAGTCAAGTTTATAAAACTTGTATTTTTTCGCAATTCGTCCATTTTTTAATAAATATTTAACAATAAATTGGTTTTTTTATGTTTAACTGCATTTTTGTTTTCAGTTCTTTTAGTTGAAAAATGATTCAAATTTATATTTAGTCGATTTTGACGAATTCAATGAGCTGACTTTTTTGACGAATCGCACTTTTTCGGATTTAAATTGGAGATTGATGGCAATAAAACTAAATCTTAATAATAGAATTCGATGTGTTTAAACGAACC
>DMBV01000181.1 GCA_003445975.1 Bacteroidales bacterium | reverse complement strand
AATAACGATTGCATTTATCATCCGAACTCAAATTTGACAAAAAAACCGCCTCGTTTTTCATTAAAGCGGTTTCTTTTGCTACAAAATCATTTCTATCAACCTATTTTAAACAAGCCAAGATCTTTTAAATCAAAATTTTCGATATACTTATATTTTTGATAATTCTCGGCTCTGGCCATTTGGCTAAATAGATTGACCGATTTTTTATAATCCTCATCTCTATTTGCGTTGTTGAGCAATAGATAGCCCATAATGATATTTCCGGCCATTTCTACAAGACGACGTGCATGAAAATCAATTAATTCGTTGTCCTTTTCACGTTGAACGATACCAACTGCCTTTTCGTATTGATCAGTCATTACTACCAAGCGTCGTTTGATAAAATCGAAAGCCGGTTTGCTTTCGGCCGCTTCATATTCGCGAATGTAGTTCATATAGGCACCGCTTGTTACTCCCCGAATGGCAGCCACCACTTGCAATTGAGAAGTTCCTTCATAAATAGTTGTGATGCGGGCATCGCGATAAATTCGCTCAATGGGGAAGTCTTTCATAAATCCGGTTCCGCCATGCACTTGCAAAGAATCGTAGGCAATTTCATTGCTGTATTCGCTGGCTACCAACTTGAGCAAAGGCGTAAACATATCGGCTTTCTTTGTATAATACTTCATATCGTTGCGCTCCTCGTTCTCCAATTTTCTTTCTTCTTGAATAAAATTGTAGGATTTGTAGAGATCGACAAAACGAGCCGTTTCGTACAACAAAGTACGGATTGCATCGAGCTTAAACTTCATCTTTGTAATCATTTCGAAAACAGCAGGATATTGAATAATTGCTTTCCCAAATTGTTCTCTTTCTTTGGCATATTTTAAAGCTTCGCGATAGGCGGCTTCGGCAATTCCAACGCTCTGTGCCCCAACGCCCAATCGAGCCGAATTCATCAAAGACATAACATATTTTATCAATCCCAAGCGTCGGTCGCCTACCAATTTGGCCGGAGCGTTTTTAAAAACAAGTTCGCAAGTTGGAGAGCCTTTGATTCCCATTTTGTTTTCAATTCGGCGAACGCTCATGCGGTTTTCGTTTCTATCGTAAACGAACAAAGAAAGACCGCGTCCGTCGGATGTTCCTTCTTCGGAACGAGCCAGCACCAAAGAAATATCAGCATCCCCATTGGTTATAAATCGCTTTACACCATTCAAATACCATTGATTCTCATTTTCATTGAAAGTGGCTTTTAGTTGAACCGCTTGCAAATCCGATCCAGCATCGGGTTCTGTTAGATCCATAGCCGCTGTTGCGCCCAAATTGAATCGAGGCAAGAATTCGTTTTTAATTTCTTCAGAACCAAATTCGTGAATGGTTTCAGCACAATCTTGCAAACCCCAAATATTGGCAAAACCGGCATCGGCTCTCGAAACAATTTCGGCGGCCATTACATAGGGAACAATAGAAAAATTCAGCCCATCGAATCTACGAGGCAATGACAATCCAATCAAGCCGGCATCAACCAAAGCTTGGTAGTTTTGTGTAGTTCCTTTTGCATAATGCACTTGGTTATCAACCAAAGTTGGCCCGTCGTGATCAACATCTTCGGCATTGGGTGCAATGATATCGCCGCAAATTTCGCCAACAATTTCCATCACTTTTTCGTAGCTATCCATGGCATCTTCAAAATCGAGCGGAGCATAATCGTATTTTTCTTTGTCGCTGTAATTATTTTCTTTCAATCGCACCAGTTTGTCCATCTGTGGATGAAAGAGATGAAATTTTAAGTCTTTATTGTCAGTATAAAAATTAGCCATCTTATTTCGAGTTTTCTTTGTAATACTTAATCAATTTTGGAATCACAACATCCACACTTCCGTTTATGGTATAATCGGCAATGTGATTAATTGGAGCATGCGGGTCGGTATTGATAGAGATGATTTTTGACGATTCGTCCATACCGGCTCTGTGCTGAACGGCACCGGAAATTCCGCAGGCAATATATAATTTAGGCCGAACGGTTACACCCGTTTGTCCAATTTGTCGTTCGTGCGATACAAATCCGGCATCGACAGCGGCGCGCGATGCGCCTACTTCACCACCTAAAATTTCGGCCAATTCGTACAAGAGTTTAAAATTTTCGGGACTTCCAACACCATAGCCACCGGCAACAATAATTTGCGAATTTTTGATATTCACTTTCTGCTTTTCGATGTGACGATCGATGATCTGAACAGCAAAATCGATTTCATCGAAACTATTTTTCAAATCCAACGGCATCAATTTGCCTTTGTAGTTTGCCGACCGAATTTCCTTTTTCATAACGCCTTCGCGAACTGTTGCGATTTGTGGTCGTGTTTCGGGATTGATAATGGTGGCGATGATATTTCCACCAAAAGCAGGCCGAATTTGATAAAGCAAATTTTTATAAACTTTATTCAGTTTTTTATCTTCATGATCGCCAATAACTAAACTNNATTCCATCGAGATTTGTTCCAAACGCAACAGCTTCTATTTTTATATGAAGTTCGTCGGCCAATGAGCGGGCTTTGGTAAGAAGTTCGAGGCTCACATCTGCAACATGGCCTTCTTCAGTAATTTCACAATAAACAAATATATTATTCACTTTTCTTTGTTTTAAAATTTAAGTTTGATTAACCAATAATATGGCCTTCAAGCAATTCTTTAATTAACCCATTCAATTCTTCATCACTCGTTCCTAAAGCTTTAGAATCTTTCGATTGAAAAACAACATTTTCGATTGTTTTCACTTTCGTTGGCGAGCCTGATAATCCAAGCAATTCAACATCGGCTTGAATATCTTCTACAGTCCATTCGTCGATATTGAGATAGGGCCGCTCATTGTATAGATGGGTATAATCTTTTGTTTCGTTTTGAAGCTCTGTCAGTGTTCTGGCGTGTTTGAAAGTCATCAAACGTTTTGCCATACGCGGACGGCAATCCGGAGCAGAACCATGAACAGTAATAGCCAAAGGAAAAGGCGCTTTTACGGTTTCTACACCACGTTCCAACCTACGTTTGATGGTAATGCTCTTTTCGTCCACAGCAATCAGTTCTTCGGCATAGGTAACTTGTGGAATTCCAAGTTTTTCGGCTGTTTGCGGCCCAACTTGAGCAGTGTCGCCATCAATGGCTTGCCGCCCGGCAATAAGCAAATGGAAAGGTGCCAATTTTTTGACAGCGAGTGAAATGGCATAGGAAGTAGCCAATGTATCGCTTCCGGCAAACTTTCGGTCTGTAATCAAATAACCCTTATCGGCACCGCGATACATCGATTCGCGGATAATTTCGGCAGCGCGAAAAGGACCCATTGTAAGAACGATCACTTCGGAATTTTTGATTCGGTCTTTTACCCGTAAAGCAAATTCCAAAGCATTCAAATCTTCGGGATTATAAATAGCCGGCAAAGCGGCTCTATTCACAGTACCGTCCGCTTTCATGGCATCTTTGCCTACATTTCGCGTGTCGGGAACTTGTTTGGCAAGTACAATAATTTTAAAACTCATTCGCTATAGTATTAATTTTTAGTTGTTTAAGTTTTCGAACAAATCAGAAATAAATTCTAAACTATTTGGTAAAAATTTCGAAACGGTGACAAATGTAGAAATAAAGGCCAAATTCACAAAATTTAGTATTTATTTGGGCAAAAAATGAACGAAGATTTCGGAAGGCGGTTTAAATTTCTATTCCGACCGGTAAAATTCCATCCTCTTGGTTTCTATTTTAGGCATCAAAAGTATTTTCGCGCATTTACTGTCATCGAGAATAAAAAGGTTTATATGAATTAGAATCAATCTGGGGAAATTAGAAATAATTTAAGGATATTTACAATGCTTCGATAGAACAATTTTTAAATTTTCCCTCAATCTTTTCTCGTTCAAACTGATTGGGAATATTCATCTCAAGTGCGCGTGCAAAGGCTGTTTTTGCAGATTCAAATTCATCAAGAGCCTGATAATAATCACCAAGCAATTCCCAAGTAAAAAAGTAATTCGGATTGGCTTCTATAAAATCATTTATTTTTTGCTGGCTGAGTTTCTGCTTGGATTGAACAGCACGCTCTATTTCCAATTTCAAATTCCGAAAGGTCGAGAAAAAAAGGTAAGTCGAATTAAGTTGCGATCTATCTTTTTGTATCATCTGCGAATTTGCCCGCGATTCGTCGAACAAAATTTGCGGATTATTAAAAATTTCTTTCAATGAATAAGAAATAAAATCGCCCAATTGAAAGGGAGGCGACGACATCCAAAGCTTCAACTTTTCGGGCTGCAGAACCAGTGAATGATGAGCTACATATTGATTTACCGCCTCTTCGTTTCCAATCCCAATCGACTGTTCTCCTCTCCCAAATGGGTTTCTTAGAATGCTCACAAACCTATCAGGATCAAAAGCAATATTACAGTCCATGAGCTCTTGAACTCGCTTAAAACGCAGTCCGGTGGCATTTTCGTTTAGGTTTTCCTGGTTTAAGTCTTCAAAAAACAATGCATTGCTTTGAAAATGATTGGTCAAAATTTGCTTCGCTTCCTTTTCTGCTCTCAACAAAATGGTGGTATCGGGTGTTTTTTCGATAATAGCTGTTTGATTTTCGTTGGCCGAACCAATAAAAAAACTCTCGGCCACAAAACTTCTTCTACTTTTTGCAATTGCATAAGCTTGTTCGATGGTAGAAGCATATTGCACTATTTCACGAGCAATAATAGAAACAGGTGTTTTAGCCGAAAAAGGAATTTTTGATTTGGCCGCATTCAGCGTAACGCTCAATCCTTGGTTGTTCATACCCGAAACAACACCACTCATTCCAGCCCAGGCAATCGATACAAACTGATAGCCTTGATCGGGCTCCACAAACATGATAATTTTATTCTTCGCAAAATCGTCGCCCACATAAAAATCAAAATTTCGACCAATAAGCAAAGTGGAATCCGCCGAAAGGCTATCCCAGACAGAGAAAGCTGTGCATGCAACTAAATTCAAGTTTTGCATGGCATGACCAATGTCGTGAGCAGCATGGTAATTCAATTGGCGCTCGTAATTGTTGCCGATAAAGGAAAACTGAGAATCGGCAAAAAGCGAAACGGCTTTAATTTCCTGTTGATATTCTATGGCGATATATTCGTCTAAATCCCGATTCATCCATGCTGTAACATACTTGAGAAATTTTAAATATTCCGGATTCGGAATCATTTTTTGAATCTGACTAACAAAGGCTTTCTCCTGAAACTGCATCAATTCTTTGCTAAGAATTCCGTGACTATAGCCAATTTCAACCGCATTTCCTTTGAGATACATCTCCCAAATTCCATGTGAATTTTTGCGCAAAAAGCTTTCTTTAAAAACAAAAGTGGAATCGTTGAGCTCTATTCTATCGAAATTTTCGAACCGACTGCTATCAATGATAGGCTCTTCCAATTTTGTTGCAAAATGAAAATAAACCCAAAAACCAAGCAAAAAAAACAGTAAGCCTACCAGAAGCCACATAAAAAACCGAAGAATCGACCAAAGAAAATTTCGAGTCATTTGCGAAAATTAAAGAAAATTATTAAGACAGCCATTCGAATTACGAATTAGTTGATTCGAAAATTTTATTTGTAAGATAATCCAGCCCAACTATTCCACCGGCAGTTAAAACAGCGCCAGCAACTACGCCCAATGCTCCATGCATATTCATATTTTGTCCGGTAAAAAATAAATTTGGAATGGAAGTTTGAGGCAAGACGATGGTTTGAAAAGGATTGTGGAAGTCTTTCTGAATCCCATAAGCGGCACCATTGAGCGTTCCGGTATAATCCCGATAACTCAGCGGTGTGGAAGTATAATAATTTTCTATCTTCGAACGAAAGTTTGGAATTCTTTGTTCAATAAGATCGATCAATTGCTCTGCTTTTTGTTGTTTAAAAGCGCGATATTCCTCTCCCCTATTTTCTACAAATGTAGATTCCCATTTCTTAACTTCTTGAAACGACATAGGCGACAAAGCCGTTGCTTGGCTTGCCCAATTGTGCGAGCGTGAAGTTGCAGGTGTATAAAACATGAATTGCTGCGGCCATTTCTCTTGCTTATCAAACCAAACATTTTCGGTGGCAAAATGGTGAATATTGTACGGAATATAAGCAAAGCTATTTTCTTTCAAAATAAAATAAATGCTAAACATTCCACTTGTCGAGTCCAGCCCATGAATACGTTGACGATATACCTTTTTCAATCGCACATCTTCAACCATATTGAGCGTTAAAGCGGGATGAATATTGGATATTATTTTCTTTGCAAAAAACAAACGTTTCGATTTCGTTTTTACAACAGCATTTTCCGAATTCTGAAATTCTATTTTTGTAACCTCTTCCCTATTTAACAATTCACCCCCATTGAGAATGATTTGTTTCATCAGTGCTTCTACCAATTGTTTACTCCCATCCACAAATCGATATGCACTCTGGATAAACTGTCTGTTCACCAACGCATGCACATACAAAGGTGTTTTTTCTTTATTACCGGCATACAATGAGTTGGTGGCTCCCAATACGCTTTTAAGCCGCCGATTCGCCCCAAGCGATTCGATAAAATCAAAAGCTCCTCCATTCAGATAATCTTCTCCTTTTATTAGTGTACGAAACTTTTCCAGATGAAGAAGTGGAAATTTATCGCTTATCTCAAAAATTCTTTGGACATAAAACGCTATGTTTTGCCTTTCGCCCGGAAAATCCAATGCGAGCTGTTCGATGAAATTCTCCTTTCCTTGCGCGTAGCGATACCGTTTTTGGTCCGTCCCAAAACCAATCTCTTCATATCCATCACACGAAAGTGGACGTAAATTCAAATCAGGGAAAAGATTCAAGTATTTAAAATAAGGATGCAAAAATTGATTTTCGTCCAGAGCCCCAATGTAGTTCATGCCGGTACTGAATTCAAAACCATTTCGCGTAAAGGTTTGTAAGTTGCCTCCAAATTGTTGATTTTGCTCTAAAACCAAAACGCTCATCCCTTCCTTGCTCAAAAGCGCAGCCGAAATCAATCCACCTAAACCACTGCCAACAACGGCGACATCAAATATCTTTTCCATCTTTTGCGAAGCTAAGCATTAACTCTAAATCTTGAAACATAAAATGAATCATTTTTTCAACCAAATGAATAAATTTTCCATAAAACAAAACAATTCTCATATTTAGAATTTTATTTGAACATCTTTCAAAATATTTCATTAGCGACGATTTGTAAAATGGTAGTTTAATACCTATTTGGGTTCAAATAAGCACAATGGCACGTTTTTTGTCTAGCATGGCTGTCCGAATCAGATTTTACACAATTGAAAAAAATTTACTCTATATTATTTCTTATAAGCCTATTTGTGCAAAGCTGCAACAAAACGGATAATACTACTGATTTACAGGATGTTAAATTCAATGCATCAGCCAGTACTTTAGGATTAAAAGCATCATCATGCGACAATCCAGCAGCCAATTTTGCTTTGATTGAGATTGATGGAGACGTCTATCAAACAGATGTTTTTTACCTAAATGAGAAAATTTATACCACTACATTCAAATTAGCGCCCGGAAACCATACGATAAGTATGTTTGTTTTGATAAATGATGGTGGAACACCCAACAACCCGGATGGAGATGTCATTGTTCAAGCAACTCCATTGAGCGGCAATACGTATGCCAATTTCATCAGCAAACCGCTTCCTTTCGACTTCGCTGTTTCGGCTTTTACGAAAACAGAAGTTCCCATCGAAGTGCTTTGTTACGATGCCGCTGAATATGAAAATTTTGGTTTTGCATGGTTTAGTTTGGAAGAAATTGTAGTGCGGGAAATTTGTTTTTTCGGCGATTTTTGTACCGAAGATTATTTGGATTACGCCGGCTCTCTCTACGAATATCAACGCAATGGATTGCAACACGATATGCCTGCCATTTTCAAAATTGATGTAGTTCGGAATGGCGATACATTGATTACCTATTCAAACGCCGATTGGCTTGGCGAAGGACGTCCATTGTGTATTCAGTATCCTGATTATTCTAATTTTACAGATCATTTTGAATTTGTTTTGTCCATTTTGGTGAAAGAAGACGAAAGTTTTGTTTACAAACAATTTTACACTTGGACATCGACCGATGCAGAAGTACTTCCGAATAGTGGTGATGATAATATTATGGACTTTGTTTTGGGCGATTGCGTTCCGGATGCAGATCTTATTTTGCCGCCATATACAGACCCAACATCCGATCCAAATACCAGCTATGGCTGCGAAACCGCCTTNNGGTGAAGTGGTATTAAGTTATTTGAGCAATGGGAATGTACAAATAACCTACAATGCGTTTGAAGGATTTAATCTGACCGGAGTCCATATTTACGTTGGCTACACCAAATATCCACTCAACAACACCACTCCTACTGTTGCTCCTGGGCAATACACGGCAATTGCCGATGGCCTGCCAAGCAACACCCGCACTTTTACATTCAATCTTAGCAATTATACACAAAAAATATATGTCATCGCACACGCTGATGTGTGCGGCAATTATCCAAATTAAAAAAATTCACAACACACAATATAAACAATATAAACATTAAAAAATTAAATAAATTATCCACGCGCTCGCGCACAAAAACAATCAAATTATGAAAAAATTATTCTTTTTATTTATGATGGTGGGTCTAATCATTGTAAGTTGCAACAAAACAACTGAAACTCCTGCCACACAAGATGTAGCTTTTAAAGCATCAACAGCTACCATTTCAGATTTTAAAGCCAGTACTTGCGACAATCCTGCTCCAAGTTACGCCTTAATCGAAATCGATGGCGCTATTATGCAAGTTGGTATATTTAACCTTGACGGTCAAATTCTTACCAATACCTTAAAATTAGCACCTGGTACTCACACCATTAGCATGTTCGTTTTGAAAAACGACAACAATACACCAGGTGTAACCAGCGATGACATTGAAGTTTTAGCAACGCCATTGACCGGAGCCAATTATGCAAACTTTGTTTCTCACTCCTTACCTTTCAATTTTACTGTTGACGCATTTATGAAAACGGAAGTAAACATCGACGTTCTTTGTTTCGAAGCTGCCGACATTACCAACTTTGGTTTTGCATGGTTTGCAATCGACAAAATTACAGTTCGTGAACTTTGTTTCTTCGGTGACTTCTGTACAGCAGATTACATGACTTATGCCGGCACATTGTATGCTCAACAAGCAAATGGTTTACGCCACGATATGCCTGCTATTTTCAAAGTTGAAGTTTACAAAAACAACAATTTTGTAGTAAGCTACAACAACGAATCATGGTTGGGTGAAGGAGCTCCTCTTTGCGTTCAATATCCTGATTTCGATGGTACAGTTGATAATTTCTCTTTCAAACTTTATGTAAAAGTATTGGTTGGTACTTCATTCGAGTACAAATTGTTTCACACTTTTACGACTGTTGATGGTGGCCAATTGAACTACGGAACCGATGGCGTTCTTGACTTTGTAATTGGTGATTGTGTTCCGGATGCCGATTTAGTTTTACCATCCTATCTAAACATTTAATCTCAGATCCAACTTTTTAACAATAAGATACAAATGAAGATGAAAAAAATATTTTATTTATTCCTAATCTTCGGTCTTGTTGCAGTTAGCTGCAACAAGCCTGAAGAAGCTCCCTTAGAACAAGATGTTGTATTCAAAGCAACGACCTCTTCTACCGGATTTAAAGCCGGAACCTGCGACAACGCTGACGCAAGCTATGCGCTCGTCGAAATTGACAACGAAATAAAACAAGTTGGTATCATTTACCTCGATGGAGCTATCTATACCAATACCTTGAAATTAGCTCCTGGAAGTCACACTATCAGCATGTTTGTTTTGAAAAACGACAACAATACGCCAAACGAAACCAGCGATGACATTGAAGTTTTAGCAACTCCACTTACTGGTGCTAATTATGCTTCATTTGTGGCTCATTCTCTTCCTTTCGACTTTACGGTGGATGCATTTATGAAAACAGAGGTGGAAATTGATGTACTTTGTTTCGAAGCTGCCGACATTACCGACTTTGGTTTTGCTTGGTTTGCAGTAAACAAAATTACCGTTCGTGAACTTTGTTTCTTTGGCGACTTCTGTACCAAATATTATGAAGATTATGCCGGATCGCTTTATGCACAACAAGAATATGGTTTACGCCACGATATGCCAGCAATATTTAAAATTGATGTGAAACGAAACGGAAACCCACTTGTTAGTTACAACAACGAAGCATGGCTGGGCGAAGGTGCTCCTTTGTGTGTTCAATATCCTGACTACGATGGAGTTGTTGACACCTACGAATTCAACCTTTCTATTTTGGTGAAAGTTGGCACATTGTTTCAATACAAACCTTTCTATACTTGGACAATTACTGACGGCGGAAGCTTGCCAAATATTGGCACTGATAATGTGATGGACTTTGTTTTGGGAAGTTGTGTTCCAGATGCAGATTTAATCCTGCCTCCATACATGAATCTTCCTATTGGAGCTACAGTTAGAACAGGCAGCTATTCTCCAGGTAGTTTGGGCACATATTTTGACGTTACCTTGTCGAACATTGGAGCAGGCTTTGATATCCAAAACGGAACTTACGGTGTATATTGTGGCGATCTTCAAACAAGCATTTATTTGAGTCAAACCTACAATTTAAATGTTTTCAGTTCTCTGTATCCTGCCTATGTACCAGCTGCATTCAATTTACAAAAAGCTGTACTTGACAATATCAACTGGCTAGGAAATAACCTTTATCGTTATCCTTCTTATACTTATAAAGACCTTCAGAATGCTGTTTGGATGTTATTAGGTCAGTTAAATGAAACAACTGATGGTGGACTTGGAGTCCCAACGGCTCTTTCCATCAAAATGAAAAATGATGCTTTGGCTTATGGCGACGGATTCTTGCCTCCAGTAGGCGGATATGCTGCAGTATTATTTATCAGTCCTGATGCAACAAGCACCTCACGAGTGCTCCAACTACTTTTTACACTTGTAGACCCTTAATAAATATATAGTTTAATTTTGAAAAGAGGAGGATTTATTCTCCTCTTTTTTTACGCCTTTTTTGAGCTATAAAAATCAAATTAGAATTCAATTTGGTTCGATCAATAATGGCTAAATCACAACCATTTTCTCCAAAAAAGTTTTGCAAACGTTTTTTGGAGGTAAAGAACAGTTGCTTTTTTTCTGTCTTGGTTTTATTAAAACCCAACAGTTTGGTCGATTGCCATTCCGAAAAGCGGGTTCCTTGGTGTTTTTTGTGATCGCTGTCTGCCTCCCGAATAATAATCTTGCCGCCTACTTCTAGATTGCCAATGCATTTTCCCAATAAGGCATTTTGATCTTCAAAAGATAAATAATGCAATACATCGTTTAGCACAAAAACATCTGCTTTTTGGAAATTATACGAACATACATCCGCTGTTTCGAATTGAAGGCGATTTTCGGAACTCGATTTGGCGACATTCGTATTTTGAGCAATTTTAATTTTTTCTTCGTCGTAATCGATCCCAACAATTTGCCGCTGCTCTGATAGCAAATACAGCATCAACGATAAATAGCCATAACCACATCCTATATCGTAAATCTTTGCTTTCTGCGGTATCAATTCGTGAAAGAGTGCATAATTCCCCTCAAAACGTGTTTTAATCTTCGTGTACCATTCCAATACCGGTCCTTTGTAAATGTAGTTTGCCACCAATTTCGAGCGAAAATAATTTGGTGTTTCTTGTTCTAATTGCAATGCTTCCAATTCCCGAATATAAAATTGACGGAAGGCTTTCGACTGCTGAACATAGCCTTTCCCAAAGCGAAGATCGTGTACCGAAATGCGGTCGAATATTTTAACACTGATAAATCCTTTCTTCAAAAAATTCTCCCCTTTCGTTATGCAGTCGCCAACGCCATGCAATAAGACAGGCAAAATATCCAGATTTAGTTTTTCGGCAATGTAAAAAGCACCTTTGTGAAATCGTTTTATTTTAGAGTCGGACGAGCGAGAACCTTCCGGGAAAATCATAACTGAATATCCATTTTCTACTTTTTGTTTTATCAAAGGCAGATTTTCTTCCAATCGATCAAGTACAGGATAAAACTGCGCCATTCGAACCAATAGCCCATAAAATGGATTTCGCTGCACCCAATCATTCGTGAGTAAAATCATTTTGGGATGCAGCATCAAAAGCAAGACAATGTCGATGTGCGATTGATGATTGCAAATAATAAGGGCTGGCTTTTCGAATTTTTCTTTTTTAAAATCAATCATTTTCTTCGGCACATACCCTATTGCAAAAACAATTGCTCTGCTATTGAATTGCAAGATACGATGGAATAGACTTCTTAATTTCTCGCTTTTTCCGGGAATCAATACCAGCAAAATAAAACCTGCTACTGTAGTGAGAAGTGTTCCACCTAAAAACAAAACGAAAGCATATACTGAGCCCAACCAGTTCAGCGAAGTCATAGGAATCACTCTCCGTTTTCCGTTTTTATCAATCAGCCAATAAAACAACCAAGGTTGCAAAGTAAATGCCATAATAAGAACAGAAAGTAAACCAACTACAGAAATGACAGCCATGGAATTCAAGGCAGGATGCTGAGCAAATATCAACACGCCAATGCCAAAAATAGTGGTGAACGATGCGAAAAATATGGAAGTTTTGAACGAAGGCAAAACGGCTTGTCCGTTGGTGTATTCGCTCATTAAACCTTTGGTGATAAAAATACTGTAATCAATGCCAAGTCCAAATATCAAGGTTGAAACAATGATGTTTACAATATTGAATTGCAATCCAAAAAACGCCATCATTCCCAAAGTCCAAATCCAACTTAAACTCATGGGCAGAAATGTGATTAAAGCCAATTCGATGCGACCAAAGCTAGCCAAGATGATCAAGAAAACCAATGCCATCGAAAGCAGCACCAGCAAATTGAAGTCCGATTTGAGCGCATTTAAAAACTGAACGGCTAAATATTCTTTGTCGATAACATCCGCATAAAAATTGGTATTTCCTATTTTTTCGTGGAGGGCGATTTTCTCACTAAGCGGGACTTTTATTTGTGTTAGTACGGCAAATCCCTGCTCATTTTTTTTGATCAACTCTCTTAGAAATTGCGTTTGAATAAATGAAACTGCAGAATCTGAAATGGGCGAATAGGTTTTGCTTAGTGTTCGACGAAAAGCATCGAACGCATCCGGTTTAAATCTATATTCTTTTTGGATAGACCGTAAATTTTCGTCCAGCAAATTTTTCTTTTCGGTGGTCCAGTAATTGTTCCATCTGACTAAACGCTCACGCTGCAGCTCTCTGGAAGGAAGAAAATTTTGAATGGCAGCAATGCTAATCTGGATTCCTTCGGATTGTAACTGAACAAGCGTTTCTTGACGTTTTTCGGACAAATACAAAGCGGAGTCAAGTTGTTGGGCGCGACTTACAATAAACACGTTTCGCTGCGACAAGGAGCTAATTTTGTTTAGACCCGCTTCGGCAAGTTTTAGTTCCTTGGTCATGAAATTTATTTCATTCAAATCGCCGTTAAACTGAACCTTTGTAGAATAATAGTAAAAGATGGGTGTTAAACCAATGAGCAAAACAAGAAGTATTTTATTTCGATGAAATGGATAATGAAACAAAGGTATAAGCCATGTCTTAAATCCATTTTCTTTTACAGGAGCGTTGTTTTTGCTGGGAAGAAAAAGCGGAATCAATAGCAATGAAAACAATGCAGCGAAAAGAATACTAAAACCGGCAAAAATTCCCATATCGCGCAAAGCGCCCGACGACAAGGTGAGCAATCCGAAAAAGGCAGCAGCCGTTGTCAATGCACTGATAAGAATTGGCAAGGCCACATCTTTGTATATATTTTGTATGGAATGACCACTTTCGGCATGTGTAAATATATGCAAGACATAATCGATGCTTATGCCAACCAAAATGGAACCCATGCCCAAAGCAATGGCAGAAACTTCTCCTTTCAGGAAATACAAAACCGCCACAGAAGCAACAACAGCCATCACTGCCGGCAGAAAAATAATGGCTAATAAGCGTTTTCTTCGATAAAAAAGCATTACAAACACGACCACCAAAATCATGGCTATAACCACTGTAAGAACAACATCTCGCTTGATTTGTTGCGCATTGGCATAAGCAACAGCCGGTGCTCCAAAGTATTCGATCCGAATCTGCGATTGAAAATGAACATTCACCTTCTGCTTCATCTGCTCTACAACATCAATCAATTTTCCGTTGTTTTTACTATCCGACGATTGAAACGAAGGTTTCAGATAAAAGACAAGATGTTTTTGATCGCTGGTAAAAAGCGCATTGCGATAAAGTGCAAAATTGGTATCGATTTGAAAAGATTGCAAGCGTTTTAGTGGTTCCAGGCTTATTCCAACCGGATCGGCCAAAATCATTTTGCGCATAAACATTCCTGCCGGAGAAAATAAGCTCTTGTATTTCTTGCTAAAATTCTTTTCAAAATTGTCTTTCTCCATTAATTTATCCAAGACAACATAATCCTTTTCTTCCAAATAATAAGGCAAATAATTCACTATCAATGGATAGACCTGATCTATGGAAGACGGATTAATTTTAAACTGAACTTCGGAGACCAATTTTCCGGCCTCCTTTTGTATTCCAAAAATCAACGAATCGGCTGTTTCGAGAAGCAGATCGGGATTGATTGTGGCCGAATCGTTCAATTGTAGGTGAAAAAAAAGCCGATCTGCAAAATCGATCGCTTCCAAATTTTCCATCAAATTGGACGGAATATCCTTTTCGGGCAACAACTTACTTACGTCTTCTGAAAGTGTTATTTTGCTGGCGTAAAAAGCCGATGCCAATATCAGAATTAAAAAAAAAGCAAAGGCAGTTCCTTTGAATTTAAGAATCAGGTGATAGATACTTGTAAATAGCCTTTCCATATTGTCGTATTTCAGTGATTCGCTGTTTGCTCTTTGCTTCTATTTTTTCGAAATGAAATGAGCAAGAGATAACTGATCAATCCGCCTATTAAACCGGCAAGAATGGCAAATACCACAGCTCCAACATAATATTGAACCAAATCGTCTTGAACATTTGCGAAATTAAATTTTTGACCAAATTCCAGATTCATATCTTTATGCAATACGATGGCTCCTATCGCATAACTAATATAAAGAAAAAGCGGAATGATTGGCGGAATTGAAATATTAGCTGCCACCAAAACGATGGCTTTGTTCAATCGAAACAAGGCGGCAAAAAAAACGGCAAGGAGCATTTGAAAGCCCCAAACGGGAAAAATCCCCATAAAAAACCCAAAACCGATTGCGATGGCCATCCTGGCATTGCTCTCGTGTGTGCGAAGAATCTGTTCGAGGATAATTCTTTTTGCTTCTCCATTTCGAATACTTTTGTACAAATCGCGTGGTTTTATCCACAAAAGAGCTATCAAAACCAATACGGTATTCAGCAAGCTTATCCGAAAGAAATCCCAAAATTTTCGAAAGTGAGTGATTCTATCTTCCGGATACAAAACCTCTATGGGAACCCATTCCATTTCGATTCCTGCCCACGATAGCCTTACCAAACTTTCTATTTCAAACTCGTAGCGAGTGGTAAAAAAGCGTCGTTCGGCAATGGCTTTTAACGGATAAAGTCGATAACCGGATTGGGTATCGGGCAATCGCTTTCCTGTTTCCACTTTGAACCAGAAATTTGAAAAACGATGTCCAAAACTGCTTCCACCCGGAATGGTTTCGGATTTCATATTTCGTGCGCCCACAATAAAACAGCCTGGTTTTTGTTCCAGTTTTTCGAGAAACAGCGCCAAATCTTTGGCCAAATGTTGTCCATCCGAATCAATACTGATGGCATAATCATAGCCCATTTCGTGTGCTTTTTTTAATCCAAAAAGCAGGGCATTTCCTTTGCCTTTATTTTTTGGAAGATGAAAGCTGTTTATGGAAGGATAGTTTGATATAATTTCTTTGGTACGATCGGTAGAGCCGTCGTTGACCAAAAGTACTGAATGTGTATAAAGCAAAACATCGTCCAAAACTGCAGCCAGTTTGGGCGCATTGTTGTAGGTAGGAATTAGAACGCAACAGTGGAGTTGCTCAAATTTATGTTGTAATAGACTCATCGAAGTTTTTGCTTAGTTCGTATAGGGCACTTAATTTAAAATGGATTGCTTTGTTGCTGCTCACTTGCGCTTGAACTTTCAGTCCATCACTTGCTTGGGATGAGAAGAAGATATCAAAGTGCAAAATGTTGGTTTCTTTTGGATTCACAAAATTGAGAAATTTAATGTTTTTGGCTTCGCGTAGATGGAAAGTTGTATTGAGTTGCAATTCGATAATTTCCTTTATAATTTGCAAAAAAACAACGCCGGGAACAATGGGAATTTCAGGAAAATGACCTTTAAAGATAGCGTGATCGACATTTAGCAACAAACTACCCACTATCCTATTTTCTTCTGTATTTACACTCAAAAGCGTATAAAAATCATTTTTCAGCATCTTGTAATTTTTTTAATCGAACAGCAATTTTAGGTTTTAGTGTTGAACATTCCATTTCGCCTATCGCTCGATTCACATTCACCGCGGCTCTTTTTTTTCCGTTTTCGAATCGGACAAATTCGCTGATTTGGTTTTCCGTATCAAAGAAATAAATCCATTTATCTTCTTCTTTGTTCAACAGATATGCATTTCTGTTTCGACGCTTCATAAAGCCAAATTCATTGTTTTGAAATAAGGCAGAATCGATCCAAAAACCTTCGAACAGTTTAAATAAAACTTTGGTGATAAATGGATTATCCAAATGTTTCATTACGAAATGAGTTTTGTAAGGTTGATTGATAAAATATTCAACATCGAACACTTTCAAACCAAATTCAGTCACCATCAGCAAACGCAGGCTTTCTTGTTCTTGTTTCACCAACAAGATGCCACTTATCTTTTGGTGAAAGGCATCTATGTTTATTTTCCAGGAGGCATTTTCTTTTTGATTTTCGAGCAACAAATTTTTGGGCAATGCATCGTTTTTAGAAACTTCCGAATCGCTACTTTGCAATTTCAGATTGGCGCAAGCCGAAAATAGTAGAAGAATGATAAAGCTGAGCGGAAGAAATCGTTTAGTTCGTCTAATTTTCATTCGTAGGTTCGTTGTTGATATACAAAGAAAGTAAGATTTTTCGGGATTTTGAGGCTTTTTTAGGTAGGAATATGAACAAGATATTCAGATTATCTGTTTTTGAAATGAGTTGGACGAGCATTTGGGTCGAGCATGGTTTTATCAGCCGTTTGATCCGATTTCCAATAATCGTTGTCCGACTCATCGTCGTCGTCGTCCCATTGATGCTTTTGCACTTTCGGACCTTCATTTCGATAATAAACAGCCATTAAGATTCCGGCAATAAATCCAAACAGATGTCCGTCCCAGCTAATATTTTCGTTGGGGAAAAATTCGGGAAAAAATCCCCAAATCAAACTTCCATACAAAAAGATGACGATCAATGAAACGGTCATGAGCATTTGGCTTCGCTTAAAGATGCCACTAAAAAACAAAAATGCGGCAAAACCATAAACCAATGCACTTGCACCAATATGAACAGCTTCTTGGCCGCCAATCCATAGCCATAAACCACTTAAAAAGTAAATCCATAGCACCACTTTCCAAGCTATTTCTTTGTAAAAATAAAAGATGAATCCGCTCAAAATGAACAATGGCAATGTATTGGAAGCCAAATGCGAGAAGTTGGAATGAAGCAGTGGCATTGTTATGATTGCGGGTAAATGCAAAATATTGCGCGGTAAAATGCCGTAGCTGGCCCACGACAATTCAAAAACAAATTCCATCATTTTAATAATCCACAAAATTAGAACAAAAACCAAAGGATAAAAAAAAGCCTTTAGCAATTTGTTTCGTTCTTGTTGTGTTTCGGCTGCCGACATATACAAAAATAAAAAAAGAGACCGAAGTCTCTTCAATTTCTTAACCTAGATACACTTTCAGCAATTTGCTACGGGAGGAATGTTTCAGTCGGCGGATCGCCTTTTCTTTGATCTGACGCACTCTTTCGCGGGTTAAATCGAACTTATCGCCTATTTCATCCAAAGTAAGACCATGATTCAAACCAATTCCGTAATACAAATTAATCACATCACGTTCTTTTTCGGTAAGTGTAGAAAGCGAACGTTGAATTTCTTGCATCAAAGATTCCTGCATCAAAAAATTGTCCGTATCGGGCGTATCTTCCGAAGTAATGAAATCAACCATGGTAGTATCATCGTCGCTCGAAAGTGGCGCATCAATCGAAATAGACCGATTTGAAATGCGCATGGCGGCATCTATTTTATATTCGGGCGTTTCCAAGCTGGCCGCAACTTCTTCCATATAAGGCGCACGATTCAACTCTTGCTCCAATTTGGAAATTGTTTTTTTGATTTTGTTGATAGAACCAACTTGATTCAGTGGCAGCCGTACAATACGCGACTGCTCTGCCAATGCTTGCAAAATAGCTTGACGAATCCACCAAACGGCATAGGAAATAAATTTGAAACCACGTGTTTCGTCAAATCTTTTGGCGGCTTTTATTAAGCCAACATTTCCTTCATTAATCAAATCGGGCAAACTCAATCCTTGATTTTGGTATTGTTTGGCCACCGAAACCACAAAACGAAGATTGGCTTTCACCAATGTATTCAATGCTTTCCGATCACCATCACGTATCAATTGAGCCAATCGGACTTCTTCTTCGGGCGAAATCAAGGATTCGCGACCAATATCAGTAAGATATTTGTCTAAAGAAGCATTTTCTCTATTGGTGATTGATTTATTTATTTTTAACTGTCTCATCTTAAATTTTATTAGCGTCCTATTTTGAAAAGCCTATTCAAACGGACTTTAGCAAAAATAGAATATTAAAACGAGAAATCCAAAGAAAGAGTATATGCTATCTTGTTAAAAATTACTAAATTATGTGCTTATTTAGATTTAATAAAAATGAAGACTTATTTCCGGTCTTTCGCTTTGTTGGTTCGGTATTTCGAAGTTTTGCTCGATTTGGGCGGCAATACATATTCAGGTCCTTTTTCAAAGTCAGGTGGCAATGGAATTTTGAACACTTCCTTCTCGATGAGTTTTTCGATGCGTTTAAAACTAAAAATATCGTCCGTGTTGATAAGTGAAATGGCCAAACCTTCGCGCTCGGAACGTGCCGTACGACCAACCCGATGCACGTAGTCTTCGGGTTCCGACGGAATATTGTAATTGATTATCAGGTCAATATCGTCGATATCTATTCCCCGCGAAACAATGTCGGTAGCCACCAACACTTTGTGTTCGCCATTTCGAAAACCCAGCAAGATAGCATCGCGCTCTTTTTGTTCAAAGCCTGAATGCAGTCCTTGAGCGGCTATTTTTTTTGCTCTCAATCGTTTCACAATATCATCCACCATCGATTTTTTGCTGCTGAAAATGATGAGTTTATAGTCCTGTTTATTTTCGAGCAATTTCTCCAACAACTTTATTTTTTGATTGTCGTGAACCAAATAAGCCGCTTGTACAATTTTATCGGCCGGTTTGGCTATGGCAATACTCACTTCTTTTGGATTGGACAGAATGGTTTGAGCAAGTGCTTTTATTTTCGGATTCATCGTGGCCGAAAACATCAAATTTTGTCGTTCGACAGGAAGCATTTTGATGATGCTCGCTATATCAGGCAAAAAACCCATGTCCAGCATTTTATCGGCTTCATCCAAAACAAAATGTTTCAAGGTTTTCAGATTTACATAGCCCATGTTCAGATGACTTATCAATCTTCCCGGAGTTGCTACAATAAAATCTGCACCTTGAGTGAGGGCTTTTTTCTCAAAATCCCAACTGCTGCCATCGCCGCCGCCATAAACCGCCAAGGAGCTGAGGTTTGCATAATAAGCAAATCCTTGCAATTGTTGTTCAATTTGTTGTGCCAACTCGCGGGTGGGCGCAATTATCATGGCTTTCACTCCGGAAGTTTTTGGGCGACTTAAAATTTGATTGATAATGGGAAGCAAGAAAGCAGCTGTTTTTCCGGTTCCTGTTTGAGCAAATGCCATCAGATCGAATCCGTCGAGAATGAGCGGAATACTTTGTTGTTGTACCGGTGTTGGTGCTGAAAAGCCCATTTCGTAGAGCGCATCAGCCAATTCGGGTAAGAGATTAAAATCGTCGAATGTCAAAATATTAAAATTAAATTAATGTGGAATAGTTTTGTGAATAACGAAGCATTTGTTGCGAAAAATCGTCGGGATAACTGATGGAAACATCAATCAGTTGGTGTCCATCAAAAATGGGCGTATAGTGTGGATTGATAAAGCCGGCGTATGCTGCAATATTGAGTTTTTTCCAGCGTTGCAACACTTCGGCATGCACTGTTTTATCCACTCTTACGCCATAATTTTCTACCAAATTCTTGGCGGCATCGTAATCGCCTTGCGATTTTATGCGCTGAACTTCGCGCAAAAGCAATCCGAACAAAGTCCTCAGTTTTTCATGATTTCGAATGACAAAATAGGTTTTTTCGTCTTTTTTCACACATTCGATTACGTGTTCGGGTTGGCCTTTTTCAAAAACCCATTTGGCAATCAATTGCCGATTTCGCATGTGCGATTCTTCAATGTCTTTTCCAAATTCGACCCGCACAAGTTGGGTAAGCAAAGAAGAGCGAATAAAAGAATTGTATTCGCTTTTTCCAACTTCCAGATTGGGCATCAGACCCAAATCAATGAGTTTCTGGTCGATTCCAAAATATAGCGCAACCAAATCGGCTCTGGCTTCTTCTATTGTTGAAGCATAATTTCGCAAACTCTGCGCGGGTTCGGCCGTTTCGTCTTCTAGTTTTCCGGAACCGTGACCAATAATTTCGTGCAAATCGACATGTAGCTTAGAAGCCAGACTGCCGTACTTTTTGTCTAGTTCAATTTCTTCAGCCGAAAATGAAAATTCTTCCAAAACGCCGCTGTTCTTAGATGCCAAATCGTAGGCATCAATAATATTGCTGATGCTCACCGATTTTGATCCATATTTGGCCCGAATCCAATCGGCATTGGGCAGATTCACGCCAATGGGTGTGCTTGGAGAACAATCGCCGGCTTCCATCACTGCAAAGATGGCTTTTGCGCTTACGCCTTGAATTTGCGTTTTTTTATGTTTGCTTTCGGTGCTCGAATTTTGTTCAAACCAATTGGCGTTGTTGCTTATCGTTGAAGCTCTTTTGCTGGCTTCTTCATCGCGGATCGAAACCAAGGCTTCGTAAGTGGCTTTTCGGCCAAGCGGATCGCCATAAGTTTCGATAAAACCATGAATCAAATCTACATTTGAATCCGTATCTTCAAGCCAAGCCAAACTATAGTCATCAAAATCTTGCAAATCGCCGCTTTTATAAAAATCGACGAGTTTTTGCAAGGCAAGTTTTTGTTTCGGATTTTCGGCAAAACGAACCGCCTTTTCGAGCCAGAAGAGCATTTTGCCGATAGCAGCAGAATAATGGCCACCCAATTTGTAGGTCAATTCGGTAAGTTGGCCGTCTTTTTTAACCAATTTGGAGTTCATTCCCAGCGAAATCGGCTTTTGTGGATTGGGAAGATGTTGATCTTTGTAATACTGCTCTGCTTCTTCCTGCAAAACATCTTCGTAAAAATTGCATGCAGAATTCACCAATAAATCGGACGAATCGTCCAAACTCAATCTCTTTGAGTCGCGATTGGGATTGTAGATCAAATCCATAAATTGGGCTTCAAATTGCTCAAAAGTTTCATCGGCAAAGAATCTAAAACCCACTTTTTCAGAATTCTGAATGATATTTGCCAATTCACCTTTGGAACAAGCCGGGAAAAATTTATCCATGGCATAATGATGATGAATGCCATTGGAGAACCAAACACGCTTAAGATAAATTTCGAATTCTTGAAAAGCTTTGCTATCGCGCGTTCCTTGATAGCTCTTATAGATGTGTTCTAAATTGAATCGTATGAGCAGATTGTGTTTATAATTTTGGTCGTAGATTATATCTCGACCAAAAAGAGCCGCTTGCGACAAATAATAAATCAATCGCTTTTGCTCAAAAGGAAGGGTTTCGAAACCGGGCACTTGATAACGCAAAATGCGAATGTCGGCAAATTGTTCAGTTTGAATTCTAAACTCAGTGATCATAAATTCTAAATAGGCTGTTAATCAAAAATAATCCTAAACGTTTTTGTAAAGAGGTGCAAAAGTACAAAAACATAGCCGAACATAAGAATAAAGAATTTTTAGCTGAGCTTCGATTTATTTACCCAATAAAATCGCTTAATGATTTGCCTTCTTTTTTCACGATAAAAATATCCCACCAAAGCGCCATCACCAATAAATTAATCATTCTGTTGGCCATAGTTTGTTTGTACCAAAACCAATAATTTCCATCAACCGAAAGTTCATAAGCGCGAAAAAATTCCTGCAAAAATTTCGCATCGAAAAACGAATTCGAGATTTCATTCTTCAACATATAGGCATATATTTTTTGTCGTTTTTCGGCATCACCAAAAAATATTTGCAAAGGCGAAAAACCACCTTGTTTTTTACGAGCAGTGACTTCGGGCGGAAGTTTTGGTTTTATCAGTGCTTTCAGTAGATATTTCGAAACGCCTTTCCCTTTTGCTATTTCTTCGATGCTTCCTTTCACTTTTAGATTTCGTGGCAAGGAACTTACAAAGTTGAACACATCCAAATCAATATAAGTGAAACCCAAATTCACATTGTACATTTGAGAGATACGCGATGCCTTGTTTAGAATCACTTCGCTTGAATTTTGTTTGATATCTACAAAATAATTCCGAAGGTTGAACAGCTCGTCGAACGAATTGTAGGACTCGGGTATGGATGCCAAAGTTGGATGCTCTTGAAATGAATTTATGCCAAGCAACTGCTTTACTTGGTATTTTTGAAGGCCAAAATGATCGGGACGTAGGATTCCCAATATTTTATCGTTGTGAAAACGCGCACGGAAAAACACATTGTCTTTTTCGAAAAACGAATTTCGCGACAGTGCAGAAAACATTTTCTGAGCCGGACTCAACATTTTCTTTTTCAGCAAATATTTAAAAGCCACTTCTTTGAGTGCAGCCGTAAACAACTGATCGCTTCCATCGCCACCCAAAACAACCGGCAGTTCTTTATCATGAACCAATTTCATAGCCGAATTGTTCAGCATCCAGCCCGACTCGGAAAAAGGATCGCCCATGTTTTTCACCAAAAAAGGCAAATCTTCCAATTCTGAGCCATCCATCAAATATTCGTTGTGTTCAGCGCCAAACTTCTCGGCCATCATCCGCGCAAAAGGCAATTCCGAAAAGGGATTGTCTTTAAAACCGATCGAATACGATTTTATTTTCCCCGAAAAAACCTCTGGCAAAACAGAAATATTTCCACCCGAATCGTAACCACCACTTAGCAAAGCACCAACAGTGTCCATATGTTGAATGCGTCTTTTAATCGACAGCTTAAACAATCGTTCGTATTCTTCCAGTGCTTCAGGTTCGCTAATACTTATCCTGTTCGAAACAAATTCTTCGTACGAAAAAAGTGTTTCAGAACGAAATCCGTCCTTATTTTTGAACAAAACTCCACCACCTTCCAGCTTTTTAAGTCCCGACAAAGAAGTGAGCGGAGCCGGTATATAACTATACATCAAATAGGTAGCAATGGCATCGCGGTTTGGAATGGGTTTAAAATCTTTGAAATCGAATATCTGATTGAAAAGATTGGTAAAACAATGATCTGTATAAAAAAACATGGGACCTTCGCCATAGCGATCGCGAACAGCCATAAATTGGGCATCTTCATAAATCAAAATGAGGAACTTTCCGTTGACTTTGGTAAATCCTTTGATTCCTTCTTTCAAAAAAATACGAAGCAGCAAATCGGCATCGGATAAAATGGCTTCGAGAAAAGATGCATTCAATTCTTTCTGATTGTAGAGCAATCCACTGAAATACAAACTTACTGTTCCCAGCTTGGCTTCCTCAAAATTTTCGGCAATCAGAAAAGAGTCGCTGTACTTTTTTTCTACAAGAATTGCAAGCTTATTTGCAATTTTTTGATCGGAATCAAAACTTCCGTAAAGGCAGGTGGTTTTCATTAGAGTCTATTTTAATAATTGTTTGCTTTGGTGGTTAAAGATAAGAAAAGATTCGACAAATTTCCTAAATTTGACCAGAAAATTTAAAAATGGCGAAAACCCAAGCACAGCAATTCCCTTTGATTTCAATCGTTACGGTGAATTACAACCATTCCGAAACCACCATGGAATTGATTGAATCGCTTGAGAAAATAAGCTATCCAAACATTGAAATAATTGTTGTGGACAATGCCTCCCCCAACGACAGTCCCCAAAAGATGAAAGCAAAATATCCACGGATAATACTTGTTGAAAGCGTTATTAATTATGGATTTGCCGGCGGAAACAATTTGGGAATTATGCGTGCACAAGGCGAATTTGTATTGTTGCTAAACAATGATGTGGAGGTAGAAGTCGGTTTCTTAGAGCCTTTGGTAAAGAAATTTCAAGAAAGCCCAAATCTTGGAGCAATCAGTCCTAAGATTCGCTTTTTTCACAACAAAAACCTGATTCAATACGCTGGATTTACCGAGATAAACAAATGGACGATTCGAAACAAAACCATCGGGCAAGATGAAATAGATAATGGACAGTTTGATTTTGATAAAGAAACAGCTTATACACATGGCGCCGCCATGATGGTTCCGATGGCAGTAATTCAGAAAGTTGGAATGATGAGCTATGAATTTTTTTTGTACTACGAAGAGGCCGATTGGTGCATTCGCATGCGAAAAGTCGGCTACACGATGGCTTTTGTTCACAACTCGATTGTGTATCATAAAGGCAGCGTAACAACCGGAAACAACAGCATCTTGAAAACCTATTATCTTTCCCGAAACCGGCTTGTATTTATGCGCCGAAATATTCACGGTTTTGCGTTTGCGTTTGCACTCATTTATCAGCTCTTGGTTGCCATCGGAAAAAATAGCATTGTCTTGCTTCTAAAAGGCAAAACCGATTTAGTAAAAGCTTATTGGGACGGTGTTTTTTGGAATTTAAAGAATTATTCGAATCCGGAAATTCACAACAATCCCCAACTTTAAATTTAACTAACAAGCCTTTCTTTCCGGAATTTCAAAAAAAAATTGCTTCGTCTTATTTATTTTGTAATTTAGATACGTCATTTGAATTCTTTTAATCACGAACAAAAATTCACATGCAAACGAACAATTTAATGAAAGAACAACCACTCGTTTCGATTGTATCCGTACAATATGGTCATCCTGAAGTTACCATAGAGATGATAAAATCTTTAAAACAGGTCTCCTATCCAAATATAGAAATCATAATCGTTGACAATGCGAGCCCCAGCGGAAATCCGGATATAGTCAAAGAAGCATTTCCCGAAATTATTTACATCAAAAGCGATAAAAACCTCGGCTTTGCCGGTGGCAACAATCTTGGTTTTGAAGTGGCCAAAGGAAAGTATGTTTTGATGTTGAACAACGACACCGAAGTTGAAAAGAATTTTCTGGAGCCTTTGGTGGATAAAATGGAAAACAACCCTCAAATTGGAATTGTAAGTCCAAAAATTCGATTTTTTCATTCCCCAGATACGCTTCAATATGTTGGATACGAACCTATTAATCCAATCACCCAACGAGGTGGCGCGAGAGGTTTTGGCGAAAAAGACTTGGGTCAATACGAAGAAGATGTAGAAGCTGCCTACGGACATGGAGCCGCGATGATGATTCCGATGCGAGTTGTCCAAGAAGTTGGACTGATGGCCGATATCTTTTTTTTGTATTACGAAGAATTGGATTGGGCACATCGAATTCGTAAGGCCGGATACAAGATTTATTACGTTCACAATTCAGTAATTCTTCATAAAGAATCGGTATCAACTGGAGGTAGAATTTCGGCTTTAAGAGCTTATTATATGACCCGAAACAGAATCCTCTATTTACGTCGAAATTTTTACGGATTCACCTATTTTCTGGCTGTTTTATATCAACTATTTATTGCCGTGCCAAAAAATGCCGCATTGCAAGCCATCAAAGGCGGACCCAAATTTATCAAAGCTTATTCCATTGGCGTATTGTGGCACCTCTACAATATCCGATCAAAAAAAGTTCATCATAGTCCTAAACTCACAACAAACAATATCAAATCATGAATCTAATTTTCCTATTGATTGAAATAGCCATGTGGATATTCTATGGATATTTGGTAATCACTTCATTGTATATCTTTATTAATGCAGTAGCCGGTTTATTTCCATACAAAAAACCCAAACCAAAAGATTTGAAACTCCGCAAGTTTGCCGTGATGATTCCAGGTTACAAGGAAGATGAAATTATTGTAGAAGTATGCAAAGATGCCTTGGAGCAAGATTATCCCAAAGATAAATTTGATGTGATTGCCATTGCCGATTCGTACAGAGCCGAAACACTTTCAGCCTTACGCGAATTGCCTATCAAAGTGATTGAAGTTTCGTTCGAAAAAAGCACCAAAGCAAAAGCCCTCAATAAAGCGATGGAAGTTTTAGGCGATGAGTATGATGCGGTGCTTATTTTGGATGCCGACAATCTGATTGCCGATGATTTTCTCAGCAAAATAAACGCCAGCTTTCAGGCCGGATTTATAGCTGTTCAGGGGCATCGTGTGGCTAAAAATGCCGACAGCGGTTTTGCCGTTTTAGATGCCATTTCGGAAGAAATAAACAACCATATCTTTCGAAAAGGAGCAAGAGTTCTGGGCGTTTCCTCCGCTATAATTGGTTCTGGAATGGCTTTCGACTATGCTTTCTTTAAAAAAATGATGAAAGATGTGCATGCTATTGGCGGATTCGACAAAGAAATTGATTTAAAAATGTGTCGCGATGGAATTACCATCGAATATGTTCACGATGCCTATTGCTACGACGAAAAAGTACAAAAAGCGGAAGTATTCCAACATCAACGTCGCAGGTGGCTGAGTGCACAGTGGGTTTATTTCAAACGCTATTTTGCCGAAAGCTTTGTTGCGCTTATCACCAAAGGAAATATCGACTTTTTCAATAAAGCTTTTCATACTTTTCTTCCACCTCGAATTCTTTTATTGGGATTTATGAGCATTATCTTCTTTATCAGTATATTCTTCATTCCCAATGTTATAGCCATTGCATGGATTAAACTCTTTGTTTTGGTGGTCCTTACTTTCGTTTTTTCTATTCCACGAAAATTCTATTCCGGCAAAACTTTAAAAGCCGTTTGGTTGCTTCCGAAAGGATTTTTCTTGATGTTTTTATCACTTTTGAAATTAAAGGGAGCCAACAAACAATTTCTTCATACAAAACATACCAGCTCAGGAATAGATAGTAAAGAAATCAAAAAAAATAAATGATGATACGCGGACGAGACATAGTAGTAATTGGTATTCAAGCTTGGGATATCGAAATTGGCAGCAATTGCAAAAACATTGCAGAGGAAATGGCACGCTTCAATCGCGTGTTGTATGTGAATAGTCCGTTGGATAGAAATACCAAAAAGAATGCGAAGACTGATGAAAGAGTTGCAAAACGTCTGAGAATAAGCCAAGGTTTAGAAACTGATATCGAAGAAATTAAACCAAATATGTGGAATCTTTACCCAAAACATCAAGTCGAATCAATCAATTTTATTCCGGACGGTTTTCTTTACGATTTCTTCAATAAGCAAAGAAATAGAACATTAGCAAAAGATATTCAATCGGCCATTGACCGGCTCAATTTTAAGGATGTGATTCTTTTCAACGACAGTTCAATGTTTTTGGGTCTTTATCTGAAAGAATTTTTAAAACCAAAGACTTACGTTTATTATATGCGTGATTTTCTAACAAAAAATCCCTATTGGCGAACTCATGGACTTCGTCTTGAACCAAAATTGATAGCAAAAGCCGATGTGGTGGTCAACAATAGCACGCTCTATACTGAATATGGACTTCAGTTCAACAATCATTCGTATATGGTTGGACAAGGTTGTGATGTGAGTTTATTCAACGACGACAATCATGCAATTCCAGTTGCTGAAGATTTGAAAACCATTCCAAAACCAATCATTGGATATGTAGGATTTCTGTCCGGAAGACGTTTAGACATCCAACTACTGGTTTATATGGCCAAAATCAAAAAAGAATGGCAAATTGTGTTGGTTGGCCCCGAAGACGATCAGTTTAAAGCCTCCGAATTGCATCAAATTGCCAATGTTCATTTTCTTGGAAGCCGCGATTCGGCAGTACTTCCAAACTATATCAAAGGATTTGATGTGTGCATGAATCCACAATTGATCAATGAAGCCACCATTGGGAATTATCCACGCAAAATTGACGAATATCTGGCCATGGGAAAACCAACAGCAGCCACGGCAACCAAAGCAATGGATTATTTCAAAGAAACCACCTACTTGGCTACCACTCCCGACGAATGGATTTCGGTGGTTGAAAAAGCCTTGTCAGAAAATTCCGAGGAATTGCAAAAGCAAAGAAAAGCCTGCGGATTGAGCCACAGTTGGGAAAACAATGTAAACGAAATATATAAATACATAGTAGCCTTCGAAAAAGGCTGGAAAGAATAAAGGTATGAGTTTAAAAGAAAAATTAAAATCCGATCCGCGAATAAAAAAATTAGTGATGTGGATGATTCATCCAGCAAGGCGTCCACGTCCAAGGCTGTGGATTCGCTTGTTTGTCAATCCGTTTTTTCATAAACGTGGCAAACACAGTTTGGTTAGAAGTCGACAATCGCGTATAGATGTATTTCCCTACAACAAATTCGATGTGGGTGCCGATTCTATTGTAGAAAGTTTTACAACCATAAACAATGGTGCCGGCGATGTAATCATTGGTGATCGATGTCGCGTTGGAATTGGCACCGTCATTATTGGTCCGGTTACGATGAAAAACGGCAGCGGAACAGGACAACATGTTTTTTTGGGCGGTTTTAATCATGGCTACAAAGACGGGAACGAAAATTCGAGTAAACAAGCATTGGACGTAAAAGGCATTCTGATTGAAGAAGATGCTCATATTGGCGCCAATTCGGTAGTGGTTGCCGGCGTAACGATTGGGAAACGATGTCAGATAGGTGCCGGAAGCGTAGTTACAAAGAGTATTCCGGCTTATAGTGTAGCAGTTGGAAATCCTTGTAGGGTCATCAAACGTTTCAATTTTGAAACTCAGCAATGGGAAAAGGCCTGAGTAAAAAAACATTTGGCAGATTAAAAATAAAATGTACTTTTGCAGCCGCTTAGCAGTATTGATTTGGTAGCTCAGTTGGTAGAGCATTTGACTTTTAATCAAAGGGTCCTGGGTTCGAATCCCAGCCAGATCACACAAAAGACTTAAACGAAATCGTTTAAGTCTTTTTTCTTAATGGAAAATTTGATTTTTCCTAAAATGTACTGGGTTCTCCCGAAGGGATGCTTTTGGCAGAATCCCAGCCAGATCACACAAAAGACTTAAACGAAATCGTTTAAGTCTTTTTTCTTAATGGAAAATTTGATTTTATCAAAAGCTGGCCTATGTATGGGGAGTACTTTAACTAGTATTTCTTGATCACTTTTTTAATGGCATTAAAAAGGTGAATAGGGACGAACGGTTTCATAACAAAACCATTCATCCCAATTTTTTTTGTCTTTTCCATAATCTCCTTCAGGGCGGAGGCTGAGAGTGCAATAATTGGTAGGCTCTGAAGATTTTTATTTTTTAATTTCCGAATCATTCTAGTAGCCTGATATCCATCCATTTCTGGCATTTGCAAATCCATGAGGATCACATCGAAAACTTCAGTTTTTATTTTCTCTAAAGCAAACAAGCCATTGTCGGCAAAAACGGGTTTACAGCCCCAACGTTCAAGAAATTGTTTGACTACAATTTGATTAATCTTATTATCCTCCACTACTAAAACGGAAATGTCCTTCAAAGTATCATCCTCAATATCATTGATATTTAGACTCATATTCTTTTCAAAATTTTCACCAATTCTATATTTCAATTCAAAATAGAACTTTGAACCCACACCGAATTTACTCTTTACAAAAATTTGACTATTTTGAAGCTCGAGCATTTTCTTTACAATTGGCAACCCCAATCCAGTACCACCATAGACTCTTGCAGTATTATTTTCCGCTTGTTTAAAAGCTTCAAAAATCCTAGTCAAATTTTTCTTTTTTATACCAATTCCGGTATCGCTTACTTCAAATTTTACCCAGATATCTTTTTCATTCTCTTTTATTTTATCAATCCGAACTGATACTTCACCTTTTAAAGTAAATTTTATACAATTGCTAACCAGATTATTGAGTATTTGAACCAATCGGGTACTATCACCCACTAAGCTCTGTGGAATCGCTTCGTCGATATAAAAATCCAATCCTATTTCTTTTTCATTTGCAAGTGGTTTCATGGCAAAATATATGCCGTCAACCACTTCTTTAATATTAAAGTCGATATGCTCTATAATAGCATTGCCACTTTCTAGCTTATTAAAATCTAGAATATCATTGATGATATTTAAAAGATTCTGGGATGAGAATTTGAGGGTTTTTAGATTCGCTATCTGGTTTTCATGAGGGTTTTCTGCCAATAAAATATTAGTTAATCCAACCACCGCATTCATTGGGGTTCGAATTTCGTGACTCATTGTTGAAAGAAAATCAGATTGCGCTTTTTCTGCATATTCTGCAAGTTCTTTAGCTGCAGTCAATTCGATGTTTGTTTTAATTAACTCTTGATTTAAAAGCTCATAACTTCTATTTTGAATGCTTAATTTTTCTTGACTTTCAATTAATCTTTCTTGGATCTGTTTTAAATCTGTAATATCGACAGTAATTCCTCGTATTCCGGATAGTCGTCCATTTTTCATTAATCTATCGTAATAAATTAATGCAGGAAAGCGCCTATTGTTTTTGGTAATACACATAAATTGTTTCACTGAATAGCCATTTTCCTTATAGGATTTTTTAAATTCACGAATTGCTTCTTCCCTATTTTCGGGGGCTATTAAGTCTGAAAAATAAACTTTGTTTTTTAAATCCTCGAAGGTATATCCAAACTGTTCATAACCAGCTTTATTGGTATAAACATAATAGCCTTCCTCATTTGTTTCCCAAATAGGCTGTGGCAATAAATCTGCCGTACTTTTAAATCGTTCTTCGCTCTCTCGGATTTGCGCTTCGTATCTTTTTCGGCTTGTGATATCTCTAATGATACCAAAAATTCCAATGATTTTTAAATCTATCATCAACGGGGCCGTACGGATATCGAGGTAGATAATATCACCGTTCTTTGTGAAACCCCTTTCTTCCCCTTCTGTATATTCTCCATTCTGGACTTTATTCAACTCTCCATTCTCAACTATTTTTCGTAAATCATCCGGATGAAGAAATTCCCATGCTTTTTTACCAATTACTTCTGAGAGTTCATAGCCATGAATTTGTGCAAATTTTTCATTTGCGAAAGTAATAACGCCATCAAGATTTCGTAAATAAATACCGTCGTTGGCATTTTCAATAATACTTCTAAACCTCTCCTCGCTTTCGCGTAGTTTAATTTCAATATCTTTTCGCTCAGTAATATCCTGATTTACACCAACAAAATGTGTAATTTTATTTTCAGAATCAAAAATCGGCGTTATCGTGGTTTCTTCGAGATAAAAGTTTCCATCTTTTCTTTTGTTTATAATTTCTCCGCGCCAAACATTTCCTGATAAAATAGTATCCCACAGGTCTTTATAAAAAAACAAATCCTGATATCCGGAATTAAGGATCTTTATTGGATTCCCAATCGCTTCTTCTTTTAAATAGCATGTTAATGAACTCCAAGCAGGATTTACCCACTCAATAATTCCTTCGCCATTTGTTATCACAATAGCATTGGCTGTGTTATTTAATGCAACAGATTGTAAAAGATCTTTCTCTTTAGCAAGTTCGGCTGAGCATGTTTGAGCTAGTTTTCTATTTATAGGTTCTAAAAGGGGAAGTATTCCCGAAATCAAATTATCACCCATTTTAGTAAGAACTAACAATCCAAAGTCGGGTAAATCAAATATATAAGAATAGTTATTTTCTTCGAATTGTTTAATAATGGGAAGCGAAATTTTTTTAATTACGCCCTCTTCTTCATTTTGAGGTATATTTTGAATAGCTTGCTGAAAAATGCTGTTTCTATCAATTCGCAATGGTATTGATATGATAGTTTTGTAATATTCTATTTCACCGGATCCTTTTTTTCTCTGCAAAACAGCTCCAGTAGAACAATTGAGTTTTCTTAAATAGGCAGATAGTGCATTCCTAGCTATCGTTTTAAGGGTATTGCCTTCTCCAATAGAAAGCAATATCTCATACAGAATTTGAATTTGTTCGTATGCCGAAATCATAGGTCTTCAATAATGGCCACAACAGCCGTTTTATTGTAAAATTCCAAATATTCTTTTTTATTATTTGCAATTTCGCCGAGCGTTAAGGCTCCAATCATGGGTATTTTTGGATTGTAAACTGCATTTAACTCGCTTGAAAAATCTTCCTTCAAGAAAAGAACTCTTGATATACAATCAATAAATAGAATCGATTTATTTATATTATTTGAAATCAAATTTTTCTGTGCCTGACTCGAAGCATCCGCCGCTGCTTCGATGAGCGAGTCGCTATCTCCTTTAAGTATATGTAAATAGACACCTTGGGGAATATTACCTAAGAAAAAGATTGATCCATCTTCACTAACGTTAAAAGGATCTCGAACAATTTTTTCAACACCCAATCGACTGATTCCGAATGGATATGCATTGGCAATTTCGAAAAAATTCTTTGCGGATATCTCTTTCCCTGAGTCTTCTTTTATTATTCTTTTGTACAAAGAAAATGCATCTTCTTCATCTAAGCTAAAAAGTGTATTTTTTACTGCAGATGAAGCCTTGTATGGCCCACTTAAATCTTTCCATCCATGCTTAACTCCAACTCCACTATCCACATTAATTCCTACAATAATTGCGGCATCTTGCAAAAGGCCGTCGTTTGTAAATATACAGGGGTGTTGAACCAAATCTAGGTGGCCAGCTCCAGCACCAATTACATTAAATTCAAGCCCATAAATATTAAAAAAACCTTCAATAAAAGCTGGAATTCTACGAGCAAAAGCATCTACAAATAAAAATACAGTTTTGCAATCCTGTTCAAATGGAGCTATTTCGAATATATCCTCAAAAACTAAATTTGGATTACTAAGCTCATGGATAACTGATGTTTTTACAAATTGCTCTATCCCAACAACCAATGTCCCGCTTGAATAGTTTTGATTTTGATAAATAATTTGCGGAAATATCGCACCAAAAATAGGAAGCTTGCATTTTTTTAGGATAGAATCAACATCAATCGTTGCATCTAAATCATTTTCACATGCCAAAATAAGAATGCTTTTTACATTAATGTTATTTTCAAGTGTAGAAATTATTTCTTGAAAGGCAAATTGAGATTTTCTAGGTTCTATGAAATGAATAATCATAATTGATCTATATTGGTTAAAATTGTGGTTATTCCCAAATATTTAATAAAGATAAAAAAAAAAACGGAATAGACCATTGAGTTTTTTAAAATACTATTCCACATTTTTCACCAAGAAATTATTTCGCACTTGAAATGAATGTAATTTAGTTTTGAATTTTATCAAAAAATACAAAAGACATGAAAAAATGGACTATTTTCTTGATGGCACTTTGGAGTGCTTTTTCGGCAAGCGCACAAAAACAAATTAAAGCCAAAGGTTTAATTTGGAACGAGAGTTATGTTTTTGAGCTTTGCAACGGATTTGAAATGGAATTTTATGCTAAGAACAACGATTTGAGACGCACATCTCAAATAAATACCTATTATCAAAAGAACGGCGAAAATTTTATGGTGCAATTTGTTTCGGAGGGCGTTGGCAATGGAATGGAAACAATTATTGATAAAAAAAATGAAGTGGCCGTTCAAATGATGGGCACAGGAGGCAATGCAACACCTTTTTACAATGTGGGCGGTTTTAAGTATCCGGCCGATGCCGAATTAAAAAAGCTTGAACTCATAGCTACAAATGAAACAAAGAATATTCTGGGCTATGAATGCAAAAAATACACTTATACCTTCAAAAAAATATTTGGCGAAGTATGGATTACCAACCAAATCAGTTTGCCAAACGATTTAGGCGTATTTCGTGCTTGCAAAATGGCCGCTTTGCACAATACCCTTTCGGTTCCCGGATTTGTAATGGAAATGACCACCGAAGATGCCAAAGGAGGCAAAACTTTGATGAAAACGGTTTCACTTAAAAAATCCGAAAAACTGACAATCGATTTGAAAGGAGTGGAAATGAATACGGCTATCAATAAAGTAAATTATTTTACTTTCTAAGAAATTAAGAAGTCGGGGTAATAAATTCATATTTACCGGCGACTTTCTTTCCATGAAACAACAGGCCGTTTCACCAATTGATATAATTAGAAAACAATCCCTTTTTATTTGTTTTTTCGAAGGCAATTTACTTGGTTTGCATCGGGTCCTTAAAAAAATTAATTGTCCTGCAATGAAGTTTTTTAAGGCACGATAATTGATTCGCAAATGTTAAATTTTTTTGTTGCTTCATTTTCGCTTCATTTAAAAGCGATATGCTTGCACCAAATTTAATATCAATTTAAAATATAAAACTTTATAACTTTAAAGATACGAATACTGAACCTATACAAAATCACTTATTCAATGGTGATCTAAAAGGCGGATTTTCAAAAGAAACAGAACGAACATAAACGGAATAATAAAATTAGAGCCATAAATAAAAACTAACTTTACAAAATTGAATGAACAGAAAACAAAAGAAAAATATCTTTCAAAATTTCCCAAAACGAGCAATTTAGTATTTTGAATGGAAGGAAGTTGTCAAAAAAAATTATATTAACTATTAACTCATCATAAATGAAAAATCTTATCTTAACCACGGCGCTTGCCATTTTCGTATCGCTTAGCACTTTTGGACAAAACAAAACTGAAATCGTAAATAACGCTAAAAAGTTATTAAAAGAAAACAAATACGAACCAGCCGGCCTTTTGCTAAAGACTTATTACGCTAAAAATTCCACAGATTTAGAGTATGTTTGGTTGTATGCCTACACGGCACATCTAAATAAGCAAGACGAATTGGCTACGCAACTTTACGACAAAGCGATTTCAATTTCACCTGAAAACATGGATCTAAAGTTGGAATATGCCCGAATGCTCTACGAAACAGGAAATTTGAATGGTGCTCAACAGCAAGTCGCCATTCTGAAAACGAGCTCTATTGATCAATCGGAAGTATTGCTGCTCGATGCCACTCTGAATTATTGGAACGGAAAATTTGGCAAAGCGAATGAAAGTTTGTTGTTATTGAAAAAATTATATCCAAATTCAACAATCACCGATCAACTCACGCAAATGATAAAAGATACAAGAGCTCCTTTTTTGCAAGCCGAACTCAATTATCTTTCTGATAATCAACCATTAGAAGCTATTTCGGAACAAATTAAATTAGGCAAATACCATTCATGGATACTCTACCCTACTCTTACTTTAAAGAACTACAACTTTAGCTCTTCATCGCAGGTAATCGAAGCAACATTAAGCAATATTGTCCAATTTGGAAATATCGGATTGTCGGCCAAAGTAGAAGGTGGAACCTATTACAATCAAGCAATAAACAAAAACAATTGGATTGGAGAATTCTATTTTAATAAAAGTTTATCGAATAAAACAAATTTAAAATTTGGGGTAAATCGCAAGCCCTACATAGCAACGAATATTAGTACCACGTACGATTTGCTGCAAAACAATGTTTACGCTTCCATTGAGAGTGGAAATATTACCAACTCTTCGTTTCTCCATTTTGGTTACAATTATCAATTTTTCGACGATCAAAATAGCATTCAAACGTTTGGTGCTTGGGGATTGAGTAAGCCCCTTTTATCGTCAGCAGTTAAAATTCAATTGGGTTACGGATTTAGTTATTCCGATTCTAAAACCATTTTATATGTTCCCATCCAACCTACTCATATCACCACAACAAATGGTATTAGTGTTGTTGATGGCGAATATTCACCTTATTTTACGCCCGATAACTTGATGATAAATTCAGCCATTCTTGTCATGGGTTTTGATTTAAGTAAGCAACTTAAAGTAACAGCAAAAGGAAATTACGGGTTTTATGCACAGGCAAACACACCCCAATTGATCTCTAATACTCAGCTATTTGGTGACACCGAAATTGAACTGAATAGTTCTACAACAAAATTCAGCCCTTTTGATTTAGAATTTTCATTGAATTATCAATTAAATAAAAAGCTTAACATTACTGCCAAGGCGGCTTATTTCGACACCTATTACTACAATAGTTTAAATACAACAGTTCGTTTAGATTATAGGTTTTAATTGATGAAGACGACATTAAGACAGGAGTTATGGACATTCAAAAAGTCTAAGGCACCTAAAAGAAAAGATTTATTTATCCTTTTAATATTCACAATAGTTGGATTAATTGGGATTTACAAACTTGTTGAATGGTGGTTTCAGTCCGAACATATCAGCAATTTGGTTTTATTTGTTATCTTGAGCACGTTGTTTTGGTACGGAATAGTAAGAGTTGTATTGATTTGGGTCAATTACTTAAGAGTTAGCAGTCCGGGCGAAACACCAAAACCAGAATCTGGCTTAAGTGTTGCTGTTTTTACAACTTCGGCTCCGGGCGAACCGCTTTCGATGTTCGAGAATACTTTCAAAGCACTTCAAAACCTAAACTATCCTCACACCTCTTATTTGTTGGATAGCACCGAAGATATTGCATTTAAAGAGATGGCCGAAAAATATGGCGTCGTGTGGTTCGACTTGGCAAATCTTCCTGGAGCAAAAGCGGGAAAAGTCAACAAAGCCTTGGGATTGACCAACGAAGAATTTATTTTGATTTTAGATCCCGACCACATTGTTTTCCCCAATTTTCTGGACGAAACTTTAGGTTTTTTTAAAGACGAAAAGGTGGGCTTTGTTCAGGTAAATCAAGGATATTACAATCAATACCGTTCATTTGTGGCCAAAGGAGCCGCCGAACAAACCTATACATTCTACGGAGCTACTCAAATGGGATTGTATGGCTACAATGGAGCTGTGGCCATTGGCGCCAATTGTACGTTTCGCCGAAAAGCATTGGAAAGCATTGGCGGTCATGCACAAGGACTGGCCGAAGACTTGCAAACTTCCATTCGAATTCACGCCAAAGGATGGAAATCTGTTTACAATCCCGTTATTGTGAGTCGAGGATTGGTGCCGGAGGATTTTGCATCGTTTAGCAAACAACAGTTGAAATGGGCTCGTGGTGTGTTTGAATTGCTGTTCGACGAAATTCCCTACGCACTTAAAAACCTCAGTTTTTGGCAAAAAATTTCCTATCTTTCCATAGGAACTTATTACCTTTTTGGAACGATATCTTCCTTTTTTATTCTGATTCCTTTCTTATATTTCTTTCTGAAAATAGTTCCAGCCAATATGGATATTCTCGAATTTATTCAATTGGGATCGGTCGTATTATTTGCTGCAGCAGCCATTTATGCTTATGCGCAACGATTCTTAACCGATAGAGAAACAGAAAGTGGGTTTCATTGGCGTGGAATGATTTTGAAATACGCCACCGTTCCGGCTTTTATTTACGCTTTTGGATTGACATTGTTAAAGAAACGAATTCCCTATCTTCCTACTGCCAAAACTGCTGTAAGAAGTTTTATGAATCCTTTTGTAATACCGCTTTTAGCGTACGTTGTTCTGTTTATTCTCACTGTTATTGGTGTCTATATCAATAGAAGATATTTTGTTCCTGAAAGCGAACTGCTCTTTACCCAACAACAAACATGGGGCATGTTAGGATTCTCCTTTGTCATATTCATTCAGGCAGTTGGTGGATTGTGGGCTGCGTATTCTGCAGTGAGATTAAAACCTGAAGATGCTTGGAGCCGGATAAACATCAAAAAAGATAAAACAATAGAAATAATAAATAAATAATAGATTGAAAAATCATAAAATTTTAAAGTAAAACTTAAACTGACAAAATATGAAAACACTCTTATTAGCAGGTGGTTTTGGAACGCGATTTAGCGAAGAAACAGAACTAAAACCAAAACCGATGATCAATATAGGTCCCAACCCGATTCTTTGGCATATTATGAAAATTTATTCTCAATATGGTTTCAACGATTTTGTAGTTTTATTGGGTTACAAAGGCTATGTCATCAAAGAATATTTTGTAAACTATTTTATGCATCAAAGCGATATTGAAATAGATTTATCCAATAATCAGGTTAAAATATTGAATACCAATTCGGAACCTTGGAAAATAACTCTTTTGGATACCGGCTTGGATACCATGACTGGAGGCAGAATCTTGCAGGCAAAAGATGTAGTTGGCGACGAATCGTTTATGCTTACCTACGGCGACGGTGTAGGAAATGTGAATATCAAAGAATTGGTCGATTTTCATAAATCGCATGGAAAATCAGTTACCATGACTACCGTTCAGCCCGAAGGCCGTTTTGGTGGTGTTTCGTTTAACGAAAAATCGGGTTTGGTTGATCGTTTTATGGAAAAACCCGTAGGCGATGGTGGTTGGATAAACGCTGGTTTTTTTGTGTGCGAACCCAATGCCTTTGATTATATTAAAGGTGGTTTAAGTACCATTTGGGAAAGAGAGCCATTGGAAAACCTGGCTAAAAATGGCGAGTTATATTCGTATAAACACCATGGATTCTGGAAACCAATGGACACGCAAAGAGATAATAAACAACTAAATGATATGTGGAATCAAAATAAAGCATTATGGAAAACATGGTAGATTTTAAAGAATTATTTGGCGGTATATATAACAACAAAAAAGTACTCATTACCGGACATACCGGATTCAAAGGATCTTGGTTAGCCCTTTGGCTACATAAAATGGGAGCCGATGTGTATGGTTTTGCGCTAAAAAATGAAGATTCACCCAATCACATCGACTTATTGAATATTCCTATTCATCAAAAATATGGAGATATCACTGAGTTAGGCGCTTTGGATCGTTATTTACAGGAAATTCAACCCGAAATTGTATTTCACCTCGCTGCCCAAGCTTTGGTAAAAAAATCCTATTTAAATCCTGTCGAAACATTTTCGACCAATGTAATGGGAACACTCAATGTGTTTGAAGCATGTAGAAAAACACCTTCCGTAAAAGCGATTGTAAACGTGACCAGCGATAAATGTTATGAAAATAAAGAATGGAATTGGGGATATAGAGAAAATGAGCCTATGGGTGGGTTCGATCCATATAGCGCCTCAAAAGGCTGTTCCGAAATATTAACCGCTTCGTACCGGAATTCTTATTTTAATATCGAAAAATACAAAATCTCGCATGAGGTTTTGATAGCAACCGGCAGAGCTGGCAATGTGATAGGCGGTGGAGATTGGGCTGCCGACCGATTGATTCCCGATATTGTGAAAGCTACTTCACGAAATGAAGTGGTGAAAATAAGAAATCCGAAAGCAACTCGTCCTTGGCAACACGTTTTGGAACCTTTGAGCGGATACCTCACTTTAGGTTGGCAACTTCTAAATCAAAAGACAAATTATGCTGAAGGATGGAATTTCGGTCCGGATATGAGTAGCAATTTGCCCGTAGATGAAATCGTAGAATTATCCAAAAAACGATGGGATTCGATTAAAATAGAATTCAGCAAAGATCCCGACGATCAACACGAAGCACATCTGCTCATGTTGGATTGTTCAAAAGCGAATAAGTTGATGAAATGGAAACCCGTGTGGGGAATCGACAAAACCATCGAAAAAACAATTTGCTGGTATCGTGATTTTTATGTTTCAGGAAAAGTGGAAACCGAAAAGCAAATAACAGATTACGTAAACGATGCATCAAAAGCTAATTTGCAATGGGCCAGTCAGTCGTAAATAAAAAAATTGTTGTTACGGGTGGTCAAGGTTATCTTGGCTCATTTTTGGTAAAAGCTTTGCAAGAAAAAGGAGCTGATGTTTACATTATTTCCATCGAAGCCGAAAAAAGCGACCGCCATTTCCCGATCGACATAACTAAATTTGAAGAATTGAATGCTGTGATTCAACAAATTCAGCCCGATATCGTGTATCATTTAGCTGCAAGTCTCAATCGAAATAGAGATTTTTCGATCTTCGAAAACATGCTCAAAGTAAATGTAACGGGAACCTTTCATCTGCTTAAATCGCTGGAGCAAACACAATGCCAACAGTTTATATTTACTTCTACGAGCGAAATTTATGGTAATAACGCATCTCCTTTTCATGAAGAACTTTTGCCAATGCCTGTTTCGCCTTATTCGTTGACCAAAGTGATGGCCGAAAACTTGATTAAAACTTTTGGTCAACAATACCATCAAAATTTTACGATCTTGAGGTTGTTTAACTTCTATGGCGAAAACATGTCGGAAGATTTTTTTATTTCGCAGATGATAAACAGTCTCAAAAGAGGCGAAGAATTCTTGATGACAAAAGGAGAACAAAGCAGAGATTTTTTGTTTGTAGAAGACGTGATTCGTGCCTTGACACTCACCGCCCTAAACCCGGCTGCTTACAATGAAACGTTTAATGTATGCAGCGGAATAGGCAGTTCATTGGCATCTTTGGCCACATTTGTAAATCAAAAAATGGATGGAACCGCCAAAGTAAAACTCGGAGCACTTCCCTACCGCGAAAATGAAGTTTGGGAAATGATTGGTGACAATTCAAAAATAAAAGAAAAGCTTGGTTTTATTCCTGCATTTTCGATGGACTTGGGATTAGAAAAGCTTATAAATAAATAATATCAAAACAAAATTTTATAGATCTAATAATATGGATAAATTTTTAAAAAAAATACCTCGTATTCTATACGTATTCATTGCCTTGATTATTGGTTTTCTCATTGTAATGGCGATTGCAACAATAAGTAAGGACACTGCTGGACCAATAGGCTCGCTTTTGAACAGAACATCCACTTTGATTGGTGGCATAGAAGAAAATGCGATTTTGAAACAGCGAGAAAATAGAAGAGCCGAAAAATTGAATTGGTTTACAGCCATTCGGGATGATAAATCAAACTTGATCAATTCCAAGATTATCTTGTTGGGTGCTTCGGATAATACACAGATCGATTCCTACGAAAAAATAATTAATTTGGAAGACAGTTTGCGTACTACTTTTCCTATTATCCATATTTACAGAGCATGGGGCGAAAAGAGAGAACATGAATTTCCAATGATCGAAGCCGAAACTATTTACGGATTGGGTTCTATCCCCATGATTACTTGGGAACCTTGGGTGGGCGCTTTTTCTCTCCAAAATTATCCCAATATAGAACCCTCGCTCGAAAAACGAGATAAAGGTTGCTTGGCCGCCATCGCCAAAGGTGATTATGATAGCTATATTGTTAAATGGGCATTGGAAGCCAAAAAGTTTGCTCATCCTATCTATATCAGATTTGGACACGAAATGAACGACCCGTATCATTATCCTTGGGGACCTCAAAATAATTTCGCTCAAGACTACATCAATGCTTGGCATCACGTTCATGGTATTTTTGAAGAAAACCAAGTTGACAATATAATTTGGGTTTGGAATCCTCACCTTTCCTACGATTTTGAAGGATATTATCCTGGCGACAGATTTGTGGATGTCATTTCTTTTGGTGTTTTAAATTTTGGAACCAGTCTTTCATGGAGCAAATGGTGGAGTTTCGACGAATTATTGTCCAATAGTTATGAATTACTTTCAATGCGAAACAAACCTATGATGATTTCCGAATTTGGTTCATTAAGCATTGGCGGCGAAAGATCAGAGTGGTTTAAGCAAGCAATAAGTTCTATTCCAAAAGACTATCCGGCCATCAATTCCATTATCTTCTTCCATTATTCGAATGAAACCAGCACCGATAAATCGCTCGATTGGTATATTGTAGCAGATCAAAAAGTGACCAAAGAGTTGATTACTCAAATGAATCTTTGGCCCGATTCTGTTCGCGCTGCCAAATAAGCCTACCAAATAAACAAAAAGAGCCACTTTTATGGCTCTTTTTTGTTTTATGACTAGAAGAATGTTTTTTCACTTGACCGCTTTTACCAAGCCGCTAAAGTGTGTTTTTTTTTGACTATTTCGTATTTTCTTCAATCCATTTGCGGGCATTCACAAAAGCTTCCAACCAAGGTGTAACTTCGTCCGTTTTTCGATCTGAAGGATAATGTGCCCATTGCCAAGGAAAAACAGATCTTTCCAAATGTGGCATCATCGCCAAATGTCGTCCGTCTTTTGAACAAATGGCTGCTGTGTTATAGTCGGAGCCGTTTGGATTGGCGGGATAATTCTTAAAACTATATTTCGAAGGAATTGAATACGCTGTTTCATCGGATGGAAAACTGAATTTTCCTTCGCCATGAGCCACCCAAACGCCCAATCTACTTCCTTTCAAACTGCTCAACATCACCGAATTATTTTCGAGAATATCTACATTGATGAATCCAGATTCAAACTTATGGCTATCGTTGTGAAGCATTTTTGGTTTTTCATTGTGATCCGGATAAACCAAACCCAATTCAACCATCAACTGACAACCATTGCAAACGCCTAAACTCAAAGTATCGACACGAGCATAAAAATTGTCTAAGGCTTTCTTTGCCTTTTCGTTGTACAAAAAGGCACCTGCCCAGCCTTTGGCCGAACCCAAAACATCCGAGTTTGAAAATCCGCCAACGAATACAATCAAATTGAGCTCTTCCAAATTTTCTCTTCCGCTAATCAAATCAGTCATGTGGATGTCTTTCACCTCAAAACCAGCCTGATACAAAGAATAAGCCATTTCGCGATCGCCATTCACTCCTTTTTCGCGAATGATGGCGGCTTTGATTCCGGTTTTTATATCTTTCTTCTTGCTCAATCCGAATTGGCTTAATTTCCCACTAAAATTGGAAAGAAAATGAAATGAAAGTGCTTGATTTTTGTATTCTTCGTAGCGAACTTTGGCAAGCTTTTCGCCGCTTTGCTGGCGGTCCAACAGATAGGACGATTTGTACCAAATAGCACGCAAAGCGTTTATATCAAAAACATAATCAATGTGCTGGTGATTGATATGAAGTTCTCGTGCAGCGATTGGTTCGCCTAGTACGAAATAATCAACAGCACGGTTTTTCAGCCGGTTTTCAACTTCGGCAAGTTGCGCTGTTTGAAATAGCAGTCCCGGATTTTCGGCAAACAAGAGTTTGATTATATCCGTTTCGTTCAAACTATTGAGCGAAACCGACAATCCACCTTCGGTATTGGCAAAATTCATCTCCAACAAGGTGGTGATCAATCCTCCCGCCGAAATATCGTGTCCGGCCAGAATCAAATCATCTTCAATCAATTCCTGAATCGTATCAAAGGCGATCTTAAACTTTTCCGGATTTTTTACTCCCGGGCTTTCATTGCCCAGTTTATTGAGTATTTGCGAAAAACTACTTCCGCCAAGTTTTTTGCTTTCAAACGACAAATCGATATAAAAAAGTTTGCTGTTGGCTGATTTTTGTAAAACCGGCTCTACCACTTTTTTTACATCAGTCACTTCGCCAACAGCAGAAATAATAACTGTTCCGGGCGAAAAAACGAGCCCGTCTTGGTATTTTTGAGTCATCGAAAGCGAATCTTTTCCGGTAGGAATATTGATTCCCAATGCGATGGCAAAATCGCTCACCGCTTTTACGGCTTCGAAAAGACGAGCATTTTCACCTTCATTTTTTGCCGGCCACATCCAATTGGCACTCAGCGAAATTCCGGCTAATTTGTCTTGAATTGGCGCCCAAACGATGTTTGTCAATGCTTCGGCAATACTCAATTGAGAACCTTTTGTTGGATTGATGAGCGCGCCAATGGGCGCGTGACCAATGGTAGTGGCAATTCCTTTTTCGCCTTGATAATCGATTGTTACAACGCCCACATTGTTGAGTGGCAATTGAATGGGACCAGCACATTGCTGTTTGGCAATTTTCCCACTTACCGAGCGATCTACTTTATTGGTAAGCCAATCTTTGCAAGCGACTGCTTCCAACTGCAGAACTTGAGTTAAATATTCGTGAATCGCATCAACAGCGTAACTCAATTCCTGGAAATTGGCGCTTGATTTCCGGTCTTCCAAAACGGTTTTAGGTGGTTTACCAAAAAAATCTTTTAGTTCCAAATCAATTGGCGCGCCATCTTCGGCTTCGAATGTAAATCGTTTGTCAGCAGTAGTTTTTCCAACAACATAGAGCGGACTTCTTTCTCTTTGGGCTACTTTTTGCAAAAACTCGATATCATCCACATTGATCACCAATCCCATTCGTTCTTGCGATTCGTTGCCGATAATTTCTTTGGCAGACAAAGTAGGATCGCCTATTGGAAGTTTTTTCACTTCAACAATTCCGCCGGTTTCTTCTACAAGTTCCGATAAGCAGTTTAGATGTCCGCCTGCTCCGTGGTCGTGAATCGAAACAATTGGGTTTTTGTCGGATTCGATCATTGCCCGAATGGCATTAAAAGCTCTTTTTTGCATTTCAGGATTGGCACGCTGCACGGCATTCAATTCGATTGCATTGTTGAATTCGCCGGTTGCCACTGAAGAAACGGCTCCACCGCCCATTCCAATCCGATAATTATCGCCACCTAAAACCACTATCAAATCGCCTGCTTTAGGAATGTCTTTCAATGCATCTTGCTTCAAACCAAAACCAATTCCGCCGGCTTGCATAATCACTTTATCGAAACCGTATTTCTTTTCATTTTCAAAATGTTCAAAAGTAAGCACACTTCCGCAAATCAATGGCTGCCCAAATTTGTTTCCAAAATCGCTCGCTCCATTCGAAGCTTTTATCAGGATTTCTTCGGGCGTTTGATAAAGCCAGGCGCGTTCTTTTGTTGCTTCTTCCCACGGTCTATTGCCTGCTGTGCGCGGATAAGATGTCATGTAAACCGCTGTTCCGGCAATTGGAATACTTCCTTTTCCGCCTGCCATCCGATCTCTAATTTCGCCTCCACTTCCGGTCGAAGCGCCGTTAAATGGCTCAACGGTAGTTGGAAAATTATGCGTTTCGGCTTTTAAAGAGATAACGGTTTCGATTTCTTTGATTTGAAAGTAATCTGCTTTGTCCTGAGAACCAGGTGCAAATTGTTCGGCTTTTGGTCCCAACACAAAAGCTACATTGTCTTTGTAGGCCGATACTAAACGATTTGGATGTATTTGTGAAGTTTTTTTTATCAAAGCAAAAAGCGAATCTTTCATTTCTTCGCCATCGATAATAAAAGTGCCATTGAAGATTTTATGTCTGCAATGTTCAGAATTTACCTGAGCAAAGCCATAAACTTCGCTATCTGTTAATTTCCGATTGAGCTTGGTGCTGATATCATTCAGATAGTCAACTTCTTCCGCACTTAAAGCAAGTCCTTCCATTTTGTTGTAGGCTGCAATATCATGAATCGATATAACTTTGGCCGGTTCTTTCGTTATTTTGAAGATGGTAGAATCCAACTTCCTAATCATGCGCTCAAGCATGGGATCGAATGCTGCATTTTCTGAATCGACTTGAATAAATTCCTCGATGCGACTTATGCCATGGATTCCCATATTCTGTGTTATTTCCACTGCATTGGTACTCCAGGGTGTAATCATTTCTTTGCGTGGCCCAACAAAAAAACCATTCAGCTCGTCAAGCCTCCATTGTTTGGAATCAGAAAAAAGCCACAGCAATTTTTCGATATCAGATTGGACTAAAGTTTCGGTTGTTTCGACGACAAAATATTTGTTTTCTGCTGATTTATAGAAGAATAAAATCATTTCGATACGATTTATTGGTCAATTGAATGTGTGGCAAAGATAATTTTTTAATTAGGAATTTTTTGGTCTTTTCAGAAATATACAGGAAAATTTAATGGATAAATCCAGATGATTCAGCTAATGGGAGTTTGCTTCTATGATTGATAAAACAGCATGAAAACTGCTTTGAATTAGGGCGATTATTTTCGAATTACGACTTATTTTCTAGGCTAAATTAGAGCAGAAAAAAAATGATTTAAAAAAAAATCAAAACCTTAGTACTCCAATTGTCCTTTTCCTTGCCTAACAATTTCAATATCTCCACCAATGCAGTTTACTACTGTTGATGGAATATTACCACTATACCCTGCATCAATCACCAAATCGACCCTTTCGCCCCATAGATCATGAATAATTTCCGGATCGGTTTCGTAATCGATGATGGCATCATTGGCATTGATGGAAGCCGAAACAAGTGGTTTGCCCAACATGCGCACAATTTCCAAAGGAATTGGATGATTCGGAATTCGGATTCCAATGCTTCTGGATTTGTTCTGAAACAATTTTGGAACTTGATTATTGGCCTCCAAAATAAAGGTAAAAGCTCCGGGCAAATGCTTTTTCAACAATTTAAAAGTCGTTTTATCAAAAGGACGCGTATAATTGGAGAGTTGTGTTAGATCGTTGAAAATAAGCGAAAAATTTGCTTTTTCTTTTTTAATCCCTTTTAGTTGGGCAATTTTATCCAAAGCTTTGGTGCTCATACTGTTTCCGCCAAAACTATAAACCGTATCGGTAGGATAAATCATAACTCCACCGTCGAGTAAACATTCGTTTATCAGTTTCAAATGTCGGGGCAATGGATTTTCGGGATAGAGCTTGATTAACATACGAATGATTAGAGAGAACAAATCTAAAACAAAATTCGGCATTTTCCTTGAAAATCAAAACGCATGGCTTATTTTTGCCCGATTCGAAAAAACAAACCATGAGTACAATTCTTGCAACTATAAAAAAATTCCCTCGCACATTTTGGATTGCCAATACTATAGAACTCTTTGAACGCTGGGCTTGGTATGGATTTTTCATGCTTTTTGCCAATTATCTGACAGGCTCGATAGACGATGGTGGCTTGCAATTTTCACAAGCGCAAAAAGGAATCATTATGGGCGTTGGAACAGGAATACTTTATTTTTTACCTGTCATTACCGGCGCTATTGCCGATAAATTCGGCTATCGACGCGTGCTGTCCATTGCTTTTGTGGTGTATGCCAGTGCATTTGTGTTGCTTCCACATTTCGATACGTTTACAGGCGTTTTTTTGATGTATTTGTATCTGGCATTGGGTGCTGCACTTTTTAAGCCTGTCATCTCCGCCACCATTGCAAAAACAACCACCGACGAAACAGCTTCTATTGGATTTGGAATTTTTTATATGATGGTGAACATTGGCGCTTTTTTGGGACCGATGCTGACGCTCATTTTTAAAAACACTACCTACGATTTTGTTTTTTACATCTCGGCCGCCATGATTTCCGTAAACTTTATTTTGCTCTTTTTTTACCAAGAGCCCAATAGAATACGCTCCAGCGAGTCGATTCTTGTAACTTTTAAACACGTTTTTAGAAACATTTTTACCGTCTTGCTCGATTTTAAATTTGTCCTTTTTCTGGTAATTGCCTCCGGTTTTTGGACTATGTATCTGCAACTATTTTTCACTTTGCCCGTGTTTATCTCTCAATGGGTCGATACTTCCGGAATGTTTGTTTTTTTCAGCGAAAACATCCCTTTTATTGCTGAAAATTATGGTCGCCATGGAGCTATGGAAGCCGAGTTTATCACCAATTTTGACGCTTTATTTATCATTGCTTTTCAAATTATCATCTCAGGTATTGTGATGCGCTGGAAAGCTTTGAATACCATGGTTGGAGGTTTTATCATTGCCACATTGGGTTTATCTTTATCATTTTTTACACAAAATGTAAGTTTCATAATTGTTGCCATTTTCGTTTTTTCGATTGGCGAAATGTCGGCTTCTCCAAAAATTACGGAATATATCGGACGCATTGCGCCATCCGACAAAAAAGCACTCTATATGGGTTATTCGTTTATTCCACTCTTTTTGGGAAATCTTTTTGCCGGCATTGTTTCGGGAAAAGTGTATCAGGAAATGTCGGATAAGCACACTTTATTGATTCGGGTGATTCATGAAAAAGGAATTCAACTTCCTGAAAATCTATCCCAAAATGATTTCTTTAGCGAAGCTGCACGGCAATTGAATATGACAAACACCGAACTCACAAACTATCTCTGGACAAGCTATCATCCAAGCAATATTTGGTGGGTAATTGCTGCTATTGGTATGGCTGCAGCATTTGGATTGGCCATTTACAATCGCGTTTTCTTTTCCAAAAAATAAGAAAATCTATTTCCCTATTTCAAAATGAGTGGCCGCATGAATCAGTTTCCCATTTTCAAAAATTCCTGCACTTACCACACTGTCTTGATCTGAAATTAAAAATGGCTCGCTGTAAAGTCTTGATTTAACATTTGGTTCTGTTCCATCCAGAGTAAAGTATATTTTTGGCTGATATTGCTCAGAGAAAATAGCGAGTTTTTTCTGATTTTGAATGCTGTCCCATTGGATTTCATAGCGCAAGCGATACGATCCTTTCGAAAAGCGAAGACCTTTTTTATCAAATAATTTAAAATGATCTTGCAAGCGAATCTGAAAAGCCTCCCAATTTTTGTTCTTTTTGCTTCCCCATACAACTTCCGAAAGTGCCAGCATTCTTGGCAAAATCATGTATTCAATTTGATCCGTGCTCGATATGTATTCCGTCCACACATTGGCTTGAGCACCCAAAATCAAGTTTTTTTGTTCTGTAAATAAATCGTCCGGAATTGGATTAAAGTCATATACTTTTTTCAGAGAAGTGTAGCCACCAATGGCTTTGGGTTCAAAGATTTTATCGGCTTGATAATGATCAAAATAACAATGTGTTCCCGGAGTCATTACCACTTGATTTCCTTGTCGCGTGGCTGCAATTCCGCCTTCCATGCCACGCCACGACATCACGATTGCGTTTTCGGCCAATCCACCTTCTAAAATTTCGTCCCAACCTATCAATTTTTTTCCTTTCGAACTGAGATAAACGCTTATGCGTTTAATGAAATAGCTTTGCAATTCATGTTCGCTTTTCAAATCTTCAGCCTGCATCCGCGCCTGACATTTTTCGCATTTCTCCCAACGTATTTTTGGAGCTTCATCGCCGCCAATATGAATATATTCGTCGGGAAACAGATTGATAACTTCGTCCAAGACATCTTGGATAAACACAAAAGTTTCATCCTTCCCGGCACAATAAATATCATCAAAAACGCCCCAATTATTTGGTACTTCTTGTTGTTTTCCGGTGCAAGAAAATGCTGGATAAGCGGCCAAAGCGGCACGACTGTGTCCGGGCATTTCGATTTCGGGAACAACGATGATATGCAATTTTTTGGCATAAGCCACCACTTCTTTGATTTCTTCTTGCGTATAAAAACCTCCGTAGCGTGTTCCATCCGATTCTGTTCGCCAGGCTCCAATATCTGTGAGTTTGGGATATTTTTTTATCTCAATTCGCCACGCCTGATCTTCGGTAAGATGCCAATGAAACCGATTGAATTTGTAATAAGCCATCAAATCCAAATAGTGTTTGATAAAATCGACATCAAAATAATGACGACATACATCCAGATGCATGCCACGATACGAAAAACTTGGTTCGTCCCACAAGCGAATTGGCGGAACAATCAAATGTAAATTGTCCGGGTCTAAATTTTGCAACTCAAACAACTGAAACAAAGTCTGAACGCCATAAAAAATCCCATCCGCATCGTTGGAAGTAAGGATTACTTTGTCTTTATCTACACTTAAGCGATAACCTTCGGCAGCCAATCTCTCTTCTTTCAGAACTGAAGATAAAAAAATCACATTCTCCATACGCTTCACTTCCGCCTGCGGGAATATATCGAGTTTCAGATTTGCAAGCGAAAAAATATATTCTTGCAACAAGATTGCGCTATTTTCTAGGCTTTCGTCGCTAAATACAATTCGCGATTTTTTGTTCAATTCAAAAACCTGATTATTTTCTTGCAAACTGTGGGGCAATGGAATCAGGCTATAAGCCGTTTGAGCGTTAAAATCGCGTTTGCAAGCCAAAAGCGAAAGAAATAGCAATGCGACGACAGTAGATTTTACCTTCATTTTTTATTTCTTGATTAACCAATCCGAATCAATTAATTTGTTTTCGGCATTCATTGCTAGTGCGTACTGAAAACCGGGTAAAATAGAGTAAGCGCCATAGTCGCCATTTTTTCCCAAAGCCAAGTATCCAACCTGAAAATACCGACTCTCTTTTTCATTCTTGTATCTTTCCCAAATTCGTTTTACGGCCATTTCGCATGCTTCTTGTGCCGAATGTCCGTTTCGCATCAGTTCTACAATTAAGAAAGAGCCCAAAGTTTTCATCATCAACTCGCCCATTCCGGTAGCGGTGGCTGCACCTACTTCGCCGTCAACAAAAAGTCCGGCACCAATAATGGGACTATCGCCTACCCGACCGGGAAGTTTGAATGGCATTCCACTGGTTGTGCATGAACCCGCCAAATGACCATTTTTATCCAATGCCAATAAACCGATGGTGTCGTGGCTTTCAAAGTTTACAATTGGCTTGTATTCGGAAGTTTCCGCCCATTTTTTCCATGCAATTTCCATTTCTGGAGTCAATAAATTCTGGCGTTGAAATCCCTTTTGCAAAGCAAAATCGAGGGCTCCACTTCCGGCAAGCAAAACATGGGGTGTTTCTTCCATCACTTTTCGAGCAACGGAAATGGGATGCATAATTTCTTCCAAATAACATACTGAGCCTGCATTGCCCAAATGATCCATAATGGACGCATCAAGCGTAACACGACCGGTGGCATCGGGATAACCGCCCAAGCCAACAGAATGATTATTTTCATCTGCTTCAACAACCCAAACGGCTTTTTCGACTGCATCGAGGGCTTTTCCGCCCGAGTTCAAAATTTTCATTCCATCCTCATTGGCAGCAATACCATGACTCCAAGTAGAAATAATAATTGGGGGCGCATTTACAATTGGCAGATTCGTTTTTTCGGTTGGAAGCGAAGCAAACAGCTTTGGAGCTGCAACCAAAGCAACTGAAGCAAAACCCAATTTGTGCAAAAATTTTCGACGTGTGCTCATTTTGATTTATTTAAAAGGTAATAATAGTCCGTTTTGCTTAACTCCTGTCCGTAATTACAAACCGGACACGCTTTGTAATATTTTTCTTTAATTGGAAAAACCGGCAGAAAAAACAAAGAGAAATGAGTTCGCTCGTGAATAAGATTCCAAAAACGTTGGTTGTTACAGTTCGGACAGTTTAGAAAGTCGTTGCTTTTCGTTATTTCGGGTTTAGAATCGGACAATCCAAGTATGACAAACATGCTGTATCATTTTTCACAAATATAAAGCATTCGAAAGAAATAAAAAGAAAGAGAATAAAAAAAGCCCGAAGAATATCGAGCTTTGCATGTAGTCCGTAGGGGAATCGAACCCCTGTTACCAGGATGAAAACCTGACGTCCTAACCCCTAGACGAACGGACCAAATAGAATGTAGAACTTTGCGTGTAGTCCGTAGGGGAATCGAACCCCTGTTACCAGGATGAAAACCTGACGTCCTAACCCCTAGACGAACGGACCTTTCTCAATAATCAGGAATCATAAAGTAAATTATACTCGATAACCACTGTTTTTTAGCGGTGCAAAGATATAAAAAAATAGAAAACTACAAATGAAAAATAACATTCCTGAAAAAAATTATCAGCTTTCAATTTTTGAGACTTTTTGGGGCAAAAAGAATGTTCTTCTCGATCACCGAACGTCTTAATCCTTGTTATAATGGAATTTGGTTTCTGAGTAATGCCCTGTTTATGTGTCAGCATTATATAAAAAGTCTTAATCCTTGTTATAATGGAATTTGGTTTCTGAGTCTGTAATTAAAATGATGTCAGG
>DMBV01000139.1 GCA_003445975.1 Bacteroidales bacterium | reverse complement strand
GAATAAATTTCAGAAAAGGAAGAGTATCAGCTATAAGTGCCACTGCGCGCAAACTTGCAGTAATCATCTGGAATATGATTGTAAAAGGAATTCCTTATCGCAATCCAACTGAATATCTATTTTTAGGCCAAAAAAGAAAACTCGGGCTAGTAAAGCGAATTCAAAAACAAGTTACTAAATTTGAACTATCAAAAGAAAACTTTGAATTTGTAACTAATTGATTATTAATACCAAAATTTGACGTTAGTCAGAANNTAAAAAAACGTTAGTCAGAAGCTTAAAAAAAACACTCAATGCGAACTTCATCAAAAAAGATAATGCTTCTTTTAATGCTATTTGCTTCATCACATGCGTTAAATTATTCAATGACTCAGTCTAATAACAACTCTAATATTATGAAATATAATCTCAATAAGAAATGCCTCGTATTTATTAATGAAATTGAAAACTTATATAAGACTAAAATTATAGTAAAAGAAAAGGAATTAAAAGAGAGTGAACACGGTTGGTCAATTATGGAAAACGATGTTCCCGTAATTGAAATCAATATTAAAGAAAAAGATAAAGAAGTGATATTGATTCATGAGGCTTATCATCTTAAACTCCGGCAAGAGGGATTTCCAGGCATTAGCTTTGAATTTCCGAATAATAGTAAATCAAATAATAACTCATTCTATTTAGAATGGTTTTGTCACTTATTCTGGGATAAAATAGCACATTACTATTTTTATCCTTTAATGTTAAACGAACTAAAGATTAATCCCTATAACTCTATAACTACCGAATTAAAAGAAGTATATAAAAATGGTAGAATAGAAGGTTTAAATGATGCAACACGTGAAATAGGATTATCTGGATATTATCTTCAAGTATGGGTTGAAACACAAAATGAAAATAGTTTAAAAATGTTTAAGTCCTTTCTTATAGATAAATATAATGGGCAAGGAATAGAACAAGGAGAAGAATTGATTTCACTTTTTAAAAAGAAAAAAATAAACAATTCAGGTGAGGCTCTGGAATTATTTATTGAGTGCTTTAACCTAATTCATAAAAATCAAAATATTAAAATAAGCACTCCAATAATTGAAAAAGAAATACATGAGAATTACGTACAATATATTGCAAAATTTAAATTGTTTTAGAAAAAATTGCCGACATTTAAAAAAATAAAAAACGCTGACACACGTGCCGACAGAAAAGACAGAAATAAAATGACAATATCACGGAAACTGAATAAGGACAATGGTTTACAAGACTGGAAGACAGAACACCAGGCGGTATATTTTATTGCCGAGACAGTGAGGGTTTCAGCGTTTCAACATCTAATAAACTTTCGTGTAACTTGACAGGAAAGTGCTTCGAAATGCCAAACGTTTTATATACGCAACCGTTATGTTTCATGCTAAAAACGCCTACCGATTAAATTATTCACTTAATTAGTGAATTTGTTTAAAGTTTTTTTGTATGTTTGTAAAAAAAATTCGTGGAAATTGAATTTGAAAAAAACTATTTGAGAGAGTTGTATGAAGCTGGAAAAACGAGTAATAAAAAGTATCGTTTCCAACCATCAGTGACAAAGCAATTTAAAAACACGATTGATAAATTGCGAAATGCTAATAGAATTGAAGATTTGTTTCCATTTAAAAGTTTAAACTATGAAAAACTGGTTGGAGATAAAGCGGGACTTGAATCTGTAAGAGTCAACCAACAATATAGGATTGAATTCTATAGCAAGATTACAGGAGAAGAGCCCGACATTATTACTATCTGTTCAATAGTTGAATTGAGTAATCATTACAAATAAAACAAGCCATGACAACAAAAAATATGATACCATATGAAGCTACGCATCCAGGTACAGTTATTTTGGATGAAATAAGTGCAAGAAATATTTCCCAAAAAGAACTTGCTCATGAATTAGGCGTATTGCCAACATTTTTGAATGAAATTTTAAAGGGTAAACGTGCTATTTCTGCTGATTTTGCAATCTTATTAGAAAAGTCTTTAGGGATTTCAGCTGATTATTGGATGAGATTTCAAAGTCAATATGATATTGATAAGGCTAGGCTGAAAGAGAAAAATGTCCGTAAAATAGAACTCATTGAAATATGGAATATAATTAAAGAGTACGTTCCAGTAAATCAATTGAAAAAATTAGGATATCTGATTGGTAAACTTGAAGAGGATATTACAAAAATAAAGAATATTTACAAGGTAGAAACTATTGATAACCTAGTTAACACTGTAGCAGAACATAGAACGCTTTCGTTTTATCGCAAATCCGAAAAACTTCAGATAAACCAAGTGAATATGTTAGCGTGGAGTAAAATTGCGGAATTTGAGTCAGATAAAATTGTGGTTGCAAATTTTGACGCATCAAAAATAGAGCAATTAAAAAGTGAGTTGCAAAAAATATTTTTTGAAAATTGCGATGTAAAGGATAGAACACGAAAATTGCTAGAAAATAATGGAATTAAGCTAGTTTATCTTGATAAGTTTGATAAAATGCCAATAGATGGATTTTCATTTTGGAGTGGAAATAATCCTACAATTGCATTATCGGTTAGACATAAAAGAATTGATAACTATGCTTTTACAATTTTACATGAAATTGGACACATCGAGCTTCACTTGAAAGAGAATAAAGAACGACAATTTGTTGATATTATTGGTTCAAAAGATAAAGACGTTTTTGAATTACAGGCAGATGAATATGCTCAAAAGTCTTTGATATCAGACTCTCAATGGAAAGAATTAGTAGATTTTTATACCCCATTAGATGATGATAAGATTTTTGAGTTTGGGGCGAAACATAAAATTAATCCAGCAATTATATTAGGACGTGCATGTTGGGTGATGAATTATTATGCAATAAAATCAAAGATTGACAAAACGTTGAATTAAGGAAAGCACGAAAACGCAATAAATAGGACTCTGAGCGGTCTGCAAGACCNNGCATATCACCCAAAAGACCTTCTCAAACTTTATATTGGAGTTTATCCCGATTTTTTTCGGGAGATATCTAAACAGAGTGCGCTCTTCAAGAGAATTAGAGAAAGAAACCCATAGGAATATAGAAGTAATCTGGCTCATGAAAGGGCTCACACCCGATCATAATACCATCTCCAACTTTCGCCGCGATAATCCAAAAGCCATAAAGAAAGTATTTAGAGCAACCGTTGCCATTGCAAAAAACTTTGAACTGATCGGTGGTAAACTCTTGGCAGGCGACAGCACAAAACTCCGGGCACAGAACTCCAAGAAAAACAATTTTAACCCTAAAAAAATTGAGCGCCATGGAGTATATCGAAAATAAGTTGGAGGAATACAGCAAAATATTGGCGGCAGAAGATAAAGACAACATAGCCACCTCAGAAAGAAAAGAGATGGAGAAAAAAGTACAGAAACATCTGATTCAAAAGCAGAAATATCAAAGCATGCAGCGGCAACTGGAAGAGAGCGGCGATACTCAAATCTCCACCACCGACCCTGAGAGCCGCCAGACGTCGGCGTGAGTTCAGTCGAACGCTGATAACTCGCAATAATATCACCGAAGTGGCTTATAATGTGCAAACCACTGTAGATGCAAAGCACAATATTCCTATAGACTTTAAGGTTACCAACGAGAATGATTCAAAAGCAATGGTTGGCGAAAACAGCTTACGAAAGGGGGCAGGAAATTTCCGACCCCCACACAATGCCTTCCTAGGGCACGAGAAAACTGGCAACGATTGGGCGGCAGCGATAAGTGGATACTATCGCCCCCAAAAAAAAATTCAGCACAATATCAGGAAAATAAAAATCCCGCCGAAACGGGATTTCAAATTCAATTAAAAGTGGTTCCTCTTTTTGTAGGTCGTGTGTAAGAGGTGATGCGAAATTTCTCCTAGTGGCTCTTTCAAGAATTCTTTGTATATCTTTTTGATTTCAGGATTTTCGTGCGATTTGCGCTTTGGCATTCCCATATCTTCCTCATAGATAGCCTGAGTGCGCTTTTTGCGAATTTCTTCGTTTGTTGGAATGGGCTGACCTCCTCCACCAATACATCCGCCCGGACAAGCCATGATTTCAATAAAGTGGTAAGGCGATTTTCCTTCTGCCACTTCATCCATTATTGTCCGCGCATTGATCAATCCATGGGCCACAGCTACTCTAAGTTCAACGCCTTCCAAGAAACTCCACTCCGGCAAGCAACCTTCTATTTTTATACTGGCCTCTTTAATTCCTTCCATTCCACGAACAGGAAGAATATTTAGGTTTTTAAATGGAACTTCTTTTCCGGTTACTACCTCATAAGCGGTGCGTAAAGCCGCTTCCATAACGCCTCCGGTTGCACCAAATATTACTCCCGCTCCAGTAGATTCTCCCATCAAACTATCGTAGGAACTGTCTTCCAACTCGGCGAAATTTAATCCCGACTGTTTTATCATCAATCCCAATTCGCGTGTAGTAAGTCCGGCATCGATGTCACGAAAACCGCTGGAATTCATTTCCGGTCTGTTGGCTTCAAATTTTTTAGCGGCACACGGCATAATCGAAACGCTTACAATATCTTCGGGTTTAATTCCTTTTTTCTCGGCATAATAGGTTTTGGATAGCGCGCCAAACATTTGCTGGGGCGACTTGCAAGAAGATAGATGTCCCAAATGTTCGGGGAAAATATGTTCTGCAAATTTTACCCAACCCGGACAACAAGAGGTCATCATTGGCAGTTTGACCGACGAATTATGATCTACTAAAACTTTTTTAAGTCGCTGCAACAGTTCATTGCCTTCTTCAATGATGGTTAAATCGGCTGTAAAATCGGTATCTAAAACAGAGTCAACGCCCATTCGTTTCATAGCTGTAACCATTTTGCCCGTCACTCTTGTCCCAACAGGATAGCCCAGCATTTCGCCCAAAGCCACACGTACCGAAGGTGCTGTATTCATGATTACATGTTTTTTCTCATTTCCTATCGCTTCCCAAACGCGGTCGAAATACCTCCGTTCGGTAAGTGCTCCGGTAGGGCAGTGAATTACACATTGTCCGCAATTGGTACAAATAGCTTCGTTTAGTGGAAGTTCCATAAATGTGGAGATTTTCATATCTTTTCCTTTGCCGCTCACCGTGAGTGCATTTACATGCTGCAACTCGGCACAGGTTCGTACACATCGCTGACAACGAACACATTTACTGTCGTCTTTTTCAATTGACCAAGAAGATCGATCTATAGAAATATTGGGCTTCAAAATACTGAGGTAACGATTGTTATCAATATTGTATTCGGCCGAAAGCGATTGCAATTCGCAATTCATACTTCGATAGCAAGTTGTACATTGGGTATTGTGTTCCGAAACCAAAAGAGCCACAATATCTTTACGGGCATTTCTCACTTTTGGAGTATTTGTTCTGATAATCATTCCTTCTTCGGCCGGAGTGGAACACGATGCAGTGAGGGTTCTGCTTCCTTCTACTTGAACCACACAAATACGGCAATTCCCTGCAACACATAAATCTTCGTGATGACACAAGGTAGGAATTCGAACATTTATTTTTTTTGCGGCATCTAAAATGGTTTTCCCTTTTTCAACCGAAACAGTTTTATTATCGATAATCAAATTGATTGTTGACATAGTTTTAATTCTTTGAATTAATAAATCATCTCCTCTTTGAAATTCTTTACAATGGATGAAAATGCATTTGGAACGGATTGGCCAAGTCCACATTTTGAAGCCACTTTCATTGTTTCAGAAAGTTTCATAAGCTGGTTCAGATAAGACGAAGGCATTTCTCCATGCTTAATAGCTTCAATGCCTTTCAAAAGCTGTTGAGTACCCACTCGGCATGGAGTACATTGGCCACAAGATTCTTCTACAAAAAATTCCAAATAATCTTTGAGAACATTGTACATAGATCGCGACGAATTAAATATCATCATCGAGCCACCTGTTGGAATTCCTTCGAACCCAATTATTTTGTTGGCAAAGTCTTTTCGAGGAACACAAAAACCGGATGCGCCTCCTATTTGAACGGCTTTGGTATCTCCATTGCCAAATTCGTTTACAAATTCATCAACACCTATTCCAAGCTCCAATTCATAGATTCCGGCTTTTGTAGTATCGCCGGAGACTGAAAACACCTTTGATCCACGCGAATCTTTTGTTCCCAGTTGCTTAAAGGGTTCCACTCCAATGCGCATAATCATATTGCAATAAACCAAAGTTTCTACATTGTTGATTACTGTTGGTTTCCCTTTGTATCCATTTCGCGTTGGATAAGGAGGCTTGTTGCGAGGCTCGCCGCGTTTTCCTTCCATTGATTCAAATAGGGCACTTTCTTCACCACAGATATAAGCTCCACTTCCTGAAAATAGTTTAATTGTAAAGTCCAACCCAATTTCTTGCATGTTTTTATTGAAATTCGCCATCGTGGGAATCAACTTTTTCAGCAGGAAGTTATATTCATTTCGCAAATAGATGAATCCTTCCTTGGCTCCAATCACATACGCACAGATAGCCATTCCCGCCAAGACTTTGTTGGGCACTATGTCCAAAATCTCCCTGTCTTTAAATGTTCCGGGCTCGCCTTCATCGGCATTGCAAATAACATATTTTTGATCGCTTACTTCTTCTTTGGCCAGTTTCCATTTGAGTCCGGTTGGGAAGCCTGCCCCACCACGTCCGCGTAAACCAGAACTGATGATTTGCTCTATAATTTCGTCCGGATGCATGGCCAAAGCCTTTTTAACAACCTCAATCGGTGCACACTGTACACAGTCGAAAATAATGTCTACTCTTTTTAATTCACTGGTTTTCATCTGTTTATAATTTTATGTTTAGGTCAGATGGAACATCCACAATAATCATCTTCCTGTGTGTCAAAATTATTTGGTCGTGGATGTTTCATGTGTATTTTTTTGTATTAATAGTTAGACTGATTGGCCATTCTAGAAGAATTCAGCTCAATGGTTGATTTACAATTCATGGCTTTTCAATTTTTCATTCTTAAAATCTGATAAATTAGAATTTCGATAAATGTTTGGGATCCATTTCGCATAGAATTTCAACTGCACGTTCGGGCGTAATTTCCGGATATACTTCTTCGTTGATAATCATTACCGGGCCTTTGTGACACCAGCCAAGGCAATTGCTCTCAATAAAAGTGAAATTTTTATCGCGTGTGGTTTCCCCCACTTTAATCTTCAGCGTCTTTTCGATGGCTTTGATTATTTCTTGTTTACCCGCCATTTTACAACTGATGGTTTTGCATACCCGAATTACATTTTTTCCCATTGGTTTAGTAAACAAATAGGTGTAAAATGAGGCTGTGCCATACACCTCGGCAGAAGAAATATTCAAGGCTTTGGCAATTTCAACCATTCTATGTTCAGATAGATAATTCTCCTTTGCGACCACTTCTTGTAAAATTGGGAGTAAGCCATCGCGAGAATTACCATGCTTTTCAATGAGCTCGAGAAGTAAATTTTCTGTTTGAATCATGACAAATTGATTTATTGTTATTTTTTTCACAAAGGTAAAAATAGTATTGTTATTTTATTCACAAAAATAAACAAACCTATAATTTATATTTATTCTAAGTTAAATGTACGTCTTTATTTTCTGTTTTATTGCATTTTAGCTAATTTTTAATCCTGACAGAAAAAAAACAAAATAAAAAGCACTCCTAAGCAAAACCCCTTGAAAATTATTCTTCCGAAACAAAGCGGTTTGCAGTCGATCGCAATCACAAATAAAGATTGGACGAGCGAGTTCCAAACGACAAATAACATACAAATGATTTACATTTGAAATAGCCATGATCGAAAAATCACCTATCGGAATGAATATATTCTTCATGGCCATTTTGCCAAAGGAATCCCTTCGAGACATTTTTCGAATAAAAAACAAATTATATACCTATGAGATATCAAATATCTTTGTAATTTTGCGCCCGCTAGTACAACAGCGTCCTGATTAATTTTCTGACAAATAAATTAATTAGAAACAATCGAATCTAAAAAACAGGCAAACCCGACTGATTTTTGGAAATTTAACGAAAAAGTAAATGAAATGGTTAAGTTTACTTTGAATTAACTGACTGAAAATTTGGTATATTGTGGTTTTGTTTCTATTTTTGCAGCCCATTTTAAAGATGGACAGATTCAACAATGTAAAACAATTGTAAATGAATACTTTAAGTTACAAAACAAAGAGCGCGAACAAGCAAACCGTTGAAAAAGAATGGCTGCTAATTGACGCTGAGAATGAAATCCTAGGCAGACTTGCCTCTAAAGTAGCGAATATTTTAAGAGGAAAGAACAAGCCTTCTTACACACCTCATGTTGATTGTGGTGATTATGTAGTTATTATTAATGCTGACAAAATTCGTTTAAGCGGAAATAAATGGGAAGCAAAGACGTATGTTCATCATACAGGTTATCCTGGTGGTCAGCGGAGTACAACAGCCAATGAGTTGATGGCAAAAAAACCTTTTGCTATGGTTGAAAAAGCAGTTAAAGGAATGCTCCCTAAAAACAGACTTGGAGCTCAGATGTTTCGCAATATGCATGTTTATGCAGGCATAGAACATCCACATGCAGGTCAAAGTCCCAAAGCTATTAATTTAAATACAACGAAGTAATCATGGATATCATCAATTCATTAGGTAGAAGAAAAAAAGCTGTTGCTCGTGTTTATTTGAAAGAAGGCAATGGACAGATTACTGTAAACAAAAAAGATTTTAAAGTTTATTTCCCAACCGGAATTCTTCAGTTTGTTGTTCAACAAGCACTTGAAGTTTCGGACAATGCTGGAAAATTTGATATTGTTGCCAACATTGATGGCGGCGGAATTACCGGTCAAGCCGAAGCTTTGCGTTTGGGCATTGCGCGCGCATTGGTAAAACTCAATCCAGAATCGAAACCCGCTTTAAAAGCTAAAGGTTTAATGACTCGTGATCCAAGAATGGTAGAGCGTAAAAAGCCCGGCCAACCAAAAGCTCGCAAGAAATTCCAGTTCAGCAAACGTTAATCGATTTATTAATAATTGTTTAGTATCTAAATTAGTAAGACTTCTGGCGTTCAGAGCTACTTATTGATTGCGTTATTAAAGAATGTAAACAAGAAAAAAAATGGCAAAAGTAGAATTTGACCAATTATTAGATGCCGGTGTGCATTTTGGTCACTTAAAAAGAAAATGGAATCCAAATATGGCTCCTTATATTTTTATGGAGCGCAATGGAATACACATTATTGATCTTTACAAAACCCAAGCAAAACTTGAGGAAGCCGCCAATGCAATTAAACAGATTGCAAAATCGGGCAAAAAGATCTTATTTGTAGCTACAAAAAAACAAGCTAAAGAAATTGTTGCCGAAAGAGTAACAAAGTTAAACATGCCTTACGTAACAGAGCGTTGGCCAGGCGGAATGTTAACAAACTTTACAACCATTCGCAAAGCGGTAAAGAAAATGACTTCCATTGACAAAATGGCATCAACGCCTCAATACCAAAACCTTTCTAAACGTGAACGTTTGCAAATTTCGCGCGAACGTGCCAAGCTAGAAAAAAACTTAGGCAGTATTTCCGACTTAAACCGTTTGCCTTCGGCATTGTTTGTTGTTGATATTATCAAAGAAAAAATTGCAATTGCTGAAGCTAGAAAATTAAATATCCCAACATTTGCCATCGTTGACACGAACAGTGATCCAACGTTGGTGGATTTCCCAATCCCAGCCAACGACGATGCAGCAAAATCAATTGCATTGATTTTGGACGCTATGGCCAGAGCTATTGAAGAAGGATTGATGGAAAGAAAGCTTGACCGCGATAAAGAAGAAGAAGACGAAGCTGCAGCAAATGAAATTGAAACCAGAAAAGCTGCCTTGGAAATCGAAGAAGAAGAAGACTTAGTAAAACGTCCTCGTAAACGGATTGCTAAAGCAAAAACCGGTGAAGAATAATTGACTTAAAAAATAACCTTAAATAGAAATAACGATGGCTGAAATAACTGCTGCTGATGTTAATAAATTAAGAAAACAAACCGGAGCCGGCATGATGGATTGCAAAAAGGCTTTGGTTGAAAATGATGGCGATTTCGAAAAAGCGATTGACTATTTGCGCAAAAAAGGACAAAAAGTAGCCGCTAACCGCTCAGATCGTGATGCTGCAGAAGGTGTGGTTTTATCTAAATCATCTGCTGATCATACTTTTGGTGCTATCCTAATGATCAATTGCGAAACCGATTTTGTAGCCAAAAACGAAGACTTTGTAAATTACGCCAAAAGCGTGCTCGATTTGGCTTTAGCCAATAAAGCAAAAACAAGTGATGAAGTTTTGGCCTTGGATCTTAACGGTATTTCGGTAAAAGATTCACTGATTGACCAAATTGGAAAAATTGGTGAAAAAATTGAGTTAGGCAATTATGCATTTTTGGAAGATGCTTATCTTGCTGCTTACATTCATCCGGGCAACCGTTTGGCCACTTTAGTTTCCTTAAACAAAGTCGTTGACATTGCCGCAGAAGTTGGAAAAGATATCGCCATGCAAGTAGCAGCGATGAACCCAATTGCTTTAAATCAAGATGCAGTCGAAAAATCGGTAATCGAACACGAATTGGAGCTTTTCCGCGATGTTGTTCGTCAAGAAGGAAAACCTGAAAATATGGTTGACAAAATTGCCCTTGGAAAACTGAACAAATTTTTCAAAGAAAGCACCTTGTTGAATCAGGATTTTATTAAAGACGCCAAACAGGATGTAAGCGCATATCTAAAAAGTGTAGATAAAGACCTAACCGTTAGCGCATTCAAACGTTTTACCTTGTCCTAAACAAAAAGCACATAATCTTATCAGAAGAGCTGCATCCATGATGTGGCTCTTTTTTTATTGAAAAGAAATAGGAAGATGCCTTTGTATAATTTCGGTCAGTTTTTCGGGGGAAAATGGCTTGCTGATGTATTCGTTCATCCCAACAAGAAAACAATTCTCAATATCCTCTTTTACAGTGTTAGCCGACAAAGCAATAATAATGGCCGGTTTCAGATTTTTCTGTTTTTCGATCATCCGAATGTTGGTAGTGGCATCAAATCCGTTCATTTTTGGCATCTGAATATCCATCAGCACTATCCTAAATTCCCCTTCCTGAAAGCGTTCAATCGCCTCTAATCCGTTTTCGGCAATTTCTACCGAAAAACCGAGCTTTTTGAGCGTAAAAAAGGCAATTTTTTGATTTATTTTATTGTCTTCAACCAATAAAACCGGCAACTGTCCGGGAGCTAACGTTTCTGCTTTCTTAAGATCGGTTTCCATTTTTTCCAAATTTAAACTAAACCCAAAAGTGCTTCCTTTGTATTCGTCGCTTTCAAAAGCGATTTCTCCACCCAAAACAGTACAAATCTTTTCAGCAGTTGCCAAACCCAAACCAATTCCTTGATACCCTTTTGTGCTGGAGGAATCAACTTGAGTGAACATCGAAAACAAATCGCTGTGCAGTTCTCTTTTTATTCCAATGCCGGTATCTTTAATTTTGAAATTTATCCGATAATAAACTTCCGTTTGTTTCTCCAATTGAATTAAAACATGAACAAATCCCTTTTCAGTAAATTTGATGGCATTGTTGATAAAAATATGAAGGAGCAATTGGATTTTGTCTTGGTCGCCAATAAGCATTTCGGGCAATCCTTGCGCTAAAAAACATTGTAAATCAATGGCTTTCGATTCAGCTTGCGCTAAATACTTCGACCGAATATTGACCACCAAATCTTTAATCTTAAACGGCTTATTCTTGATCAAGTATTTTTTTTCCTCTGTCGATTCAAGTAAAAGCATCGCTTCTACCATTTCCAGCAGCGCTGTGCCCGACTGTTTAATATTCTCAATCAACTCTTGACTTTGGCTATCGTCGAGGCGCGATTGTAATAAAGAACTACTCCCCAAAATCCCATGAAGCGGAGTCCGAATCTCATGACTCAAATTGGCTAAAAACGTTTGCTTGCTTTTTTCGCCTACTAAAGCTCTATTTTGAGCCCCCTTTATTTCCTTTTCAAATTGAAGGCGTTCGGTCAAATCAAAACAGCAAACCATCACTCCTTCAATATGCATAGTAGCATCAAACATTGGAAATAGATATGCATTGATCAAGAACTGCTGATTGTCGGACTTTAAGCCGATTTCCCTATTTTGTATTTCCTTTCCACTGTTCAAAACCTCCGCTTCTATTTGTTCCAATTCCTGAAAATAAGCCTCCAATTCAAGTTTGCTATTTGTATTACCAACCAATTCGTCGGGGGCAATGTTTGTCCAAGCGGCAAATGTTTGATTTGCATACGTATAAGAAAGCGTTAAATCCTTAAAATAAATGGCTACGGGCATGATAGAAAGAAACCCATGAAGCTGGGTAAGAGCTGTTTTCATGGCCGAAAAAGCCTCCTTGTTTTTCAACCTTTCTTTTAACAATTCGATCTCCCGATTTTTCTTTCGTAGTTGAGATTGCAATTGTTTAACCTGACCAACTTCCAACGAATTGGCATGCTCTTCTTCGCTCACTTTTTCTAAGTGAGACGAAATAGGCAAATTACAATCCCTATTTTTTTCGATGGGTAACATAGATCTAAGTGTTGATTTACAACAATTAAGCCAAAAAATGCGGTTTATTAGTTTACACTAAATCAATTCTTTGTAAAATGAATACAAATCAAAGGGTCTAAGAATGAGAATTTTTCTTAAAAATCAAAATTTCAGGAGTGCTTCTCGAATACCATTTGCATCAATTTTGCAAATTTTGTTTAACTCATCAGGAGTTCCATGTTCAATAAATTCGTCCGGTATTCCAAGTGTTTGAATGTTGGAAGAATAATTGTGCGCCGCCTTAAATTCGGCAACAGCACTGCCTAAACCACCTTTTAGACTGCCGTCTTCGATACATAATATTTTCTGAAATTCAGCAAATATTTGATGCAACAAGGCTTCATCGAGCGGTTTTAAAAATCGCATATCGTACACCGCCACGCTCAGCATGCTATCGTTCAAGGAATTTATCGCATCCAAAGCTCTATTTCCGATAGGTCCAAGGCTCACAATGGCAATATCTTTGCCTGCTTTGATCTTTCTTCCTTTACCAATTGGTAGGATTTCGGGCGTATTCTTCCAATCAATTAGAACTCCACGACCTCGAGGATACCGAATTACAAAGGGTCCATCAGAATAATTTTCGGCAGTAACCATTAGATTTCTGAGCTCATTTTCGTTCAATGGGGAAGAAATAATCATATTTGGCACTGTTCGCAGATAAGCTAAATCAAAAACACCATGATGAGTCGCTCCGTCTTCGCCCACCAAACCGGCTCTATCAAGACAAAAAACCACCGGTAATTTTTGCAAAGCCACATCATGGATGAGCTGATCATAGGCTCTTTGCATAAAAGTAGAATAAATTGCACAAAAAGGTTTCATTCCGGCAGCAGCTAATCCGGCAGCAAAAGTAACCGCATGTTGCTCCGCAATTCCTACATCAAATGCCCGATTTGGAAAAGCTTCGATGAGTTTTGTCATGGAAGTTCCTGTTGGCATCGCTGCAGTGATTCCCACAATTTTTTCATTTTTCCTGGCCATTTCAACCAATGTNNGGAGCATGAAAGGTAATCGGGTCCAATTCTGCTGTATTGAGTCCTTTTCCTTTTTTTGTGATGATATGCAATATCTTGGGGCCGGGAATATCTTTCATATCATTTAAAATCCGAACCAAACGCAAAACATTGTGTCCATCTTCTGTCCCAAAATATTTAAAATTAAGCGATTCGAACAAATTGCTTTTTCGCAAAATAGAAGTGGTGATGGCCGCCTCGAGGCTTTTAAAAAAAGATTGAGTACGGCTCACATATTTATTTCGAGAGCCCAAAATACGCCAAACTCTATTTTTAAATCTGTTGTAAGCTTTTGATTTGGTGGTGTTTTTTAAATATTGATGCAGAGCACCGCCGCCTTTATCAATTGAAATACCATTGTCGTTCAATATTAAAAGCAAATTGGCTTTTGATACGCCGGCATTGTTCAGACCTTCCATAGCCATTCCTCCCGACATGGCTCCATCGCCAATAATAGCAATATGTTGGCGCAAATGTTCTCCTTTGAGATTGGCAGCTACAGCCATTCCGAGTGCAGCCGAAATGGAAGTAGAAGCATGGCCTACACCAAACGCATCATATTCGCTTTCGCTCATTTTCGGAAAACCGGAAATTCCATTTAGTTTGCGGTTTGTTTTAAACGAATCGCGGCGTCCGGTAAGGATTTTATGCGGATAAGCCTGATGACCAACATCCCAAATTATTTTATCGTAAGGAGCATTGAACACATAATGCAAAGCGATGCTTAGCTCAACCGTACCCAAACTAGACGCTAAATGTCCCGGATTCGACGAAATAACTTCAATGATTTGTTGGCGTAATTCTTTCGCCAGAATAGGCAATTTGCCCAAAGGGATTTTTTTTAAATCGCTCGGATTGTTTATGCTATTCAGTATGTTTTCTTTTTGCTTCACCTGCTTATTCATGAAAAGCAAAAATACTGAAGATTTCTTGGTTTACGGATTATTCTTCTCTTTTTGCTCAATTTGCAAAACAGCGCGTTTTCTCAAAATTATTAATCCAATCGATCAATTTAGAAATGTCTATTTTTGCATAAAAAGAAATCATTGAAAAAAGGGATTGCAATACTCGGTGCAACGGGCTCAATTGGGATGCAGGCCATGGAATTGCTTGCTTTGGATCAATCGTACAGCATTGAATTGCTAAGTTGCCATTCCAATGTTTCAACTATGGCCCTACTAATTGATCGGTTCAAGCCCAAACAAGTAGTGGTTACCGAAAAAAAAGCTTATGATTGGCTTTATCGACAGAAAATGAATTCAAAAACCCAAATTCTTTTTGGTGAAGAAAACATACTAAAAGCGATTGAATCGCCCGAAATACAGAGCGTTTTGAATGCCATAGTTGGTTTTTCGGCTTTAAAACCGCTTATTCAATCCATTAAAAGTAGAAAGCAAATTCTTTTGGCCAACAAAGAAAGCTTAGTCATGGCCGGCGAACTAATTATGAATTTAGCTGCTGAATATAAAAGTACTATTCTTCCAATTGATTCGGAACACTCGGCTATTTTTCAATGTTTATTGGGAGAGGACAACGCTGCCATTGAGAAAGTAATTTTAACTGCAAGTGGCGGCCCTTTTCTGAATTTCTCTTCTGAAGAAATGAAACAAGTTTCGCCGGCAATGGCTTTAAATCATCCTATTTGGAAAATGGGCAAAAAAGTAAGCGTAGATTCGGCAAGCTTGATGAACAAAGGGCTGGAGATTATTGAAGCACGCTGGCTGTTTAACTTAAAACTGCATCAATTGGATGTTGTCATTCATCCTCAATCGGCCATTCATAGTTTTGTTCAGTTTACCGACGGAAGTCTAAAAGCCCAAATTGGAGCGGCAGATATGCGCTTGCCCATCCATTATGCACTATATTATCCAAACCGAAAAAAACAAACTTTTTCCACTTTTTCACCAATAGATTATCCCGAACTCACTTTTAGGCAAGCAGATCGCGAAAAATTTCGTAATCTTGCACTCGCATTTGAAGCCTTAAAAAAGGAAGGAAATGCGCCGGCTATTTTAAGTGCTGCCAATGACGTTGCTGTTGATGCATTTTTGGAACACAAATGGCCTTTTTACAGAATTCCTGAATTGGTGGAAGAAATGTTGTTAACGCAACCCTATTTCGCCCATCCAGATTTAGAAACACTACTAGAAACAACAACAAAATGCTTTGCCGAAAGCAAAGCTTACATAAAAAAGAATAAAAAATAAATATGGATATATTGATTAAAATACTTCAGCTCTTATTAAGTCTCTCCATCTTGGTAATCATTCATGAATTTGGTCATTTTGCTGCTGCCAAGTTATTTAAAACCAAAGTAGAAAAATTTTATCTTTTTTTCAATCCGTGGTTTTCCATTTTTAAATTTAAAAAAGGCGACACAGAATACGGAATTGGTTGGCTGCCTTTAGGCGGCTATGTCAAAATTGCCGGAATGATTGACGAATCGATGGATAAAGAGCAAATGAGCCAGGAACCACAACCTTGGGAATTCCGATCGAAACCGGCTTGGCAAAGACTTATCATTATGCTCGGTGGTGTAATCATGAATGTGGTTTTGGCTATTGTGATTTACATCGTGATGATGGCCGCATTTGGAGAGCAATATTTGCCAACTTCGTCTGTGAAATACGGCATTCAGGTTGACTCATTGGGCCGAGAAATGGGCTTACAAAATGGAGATAAAATTTTGAGCGTAGATGGCGTGGAAGTTGAAAATTTCCTAAAAATCCCGGCACAAATCATAATGGAACAAGCCAGAACGGTTCAAATTGAACGGAATGGAGAATATGCCGACGTACATATTCCAAGTGGTTTCTTATCTAAATTGATAAAATCGGAAAATGTAGGATTTATTGTCCCACGAATGCCTGTTCGCATTAGCGGATTTGCAAAAGAATCCTTGGCCGAAAAGGCCGGCCTGAAAGCAAACGACTGGATTTTGGCCATCAATGGAAAAGAAATTACGTATTTCGATCGGTTTGGAAATTTTGCCGACAGTGTAAAAGCCCATACGAACGACAAAGTAGAAGTATTGGTAGATCGGGAAGGCCAACAAATGAATTTTTTGGTTGATGTTAGTGCCGAAGGTCTCTTAGGCATAAGTGTTGGCGTTGATCCGGAGCATGACTTTGTGTGGAACAGCAAGAAATACAGTATGATAGCAGCAGTTCCTGCCGGTTTTGTAAAGGCGCAAGACGGAATAACCAACTATTTAAAACAACTTAAACTGCTTTTTGCTCCCGAAGTACAAGCGTATAAATCGGTTGGCGGGTTTATGCGAATAGGAAGTATATTCCCCGCAACTTGGGATTGGATTCGCTTTTGGGAACTCACTGCCTTTTTATCAATCATGCTAGCCGTGCTGAATATTTTGCCTATTCCGGCTTTGGATGGCGGACACGTTTTGTTTCTCCTTTATGAATTGATTGCCCGCAGAGCACCAAGCGAGAAGTTTTTGGAATACGCCCAAATTGTTGGCATGATTTTGCTTTTCGGATTGCTTATCTTGGCCAATGGAAACGATATTTATCATTATTTTATAAAATAAATTATCCTGAAAGTGTGGAAATGCTCGTGACAAAAAAAGTCTATTTCTTCTCGGATGCACATCTGGGCATCCCCGATCACGATTCAAGCCTAAAACGCGAAAGATTGATTATTGCCTTTTTGGATAGCATAAAAAATGAAGCGCAGGAAATATATATGATGGGCGATTTGTTCGACTTTTGGTTCGAATACAAAAATGCGATCCCAAAAGGCTATGCACGCTTACTTGGAAAATTGGCGGAAATAACCGATAGCGGAATCCCAATTTATTTTTTTCGCGGAAACCACGATCTGTGGGCATTTGATTATCTTCAAAAGGAACTGAATATCCAAATTGAACGAAAACCTCAAATTAAAGAAATTCTAGGGAAAAGATTTTATCTAGCTCATGGCGACGGCTTGGGCACGGGCGATTATGGATATAAATTTATAAAGAAAGTCTTTGAATTCAAACCCAATCAGTGGCTTTTCCGATTGCTTCATCCGGATTTGGGTTTGCAAATGGGTCTGTTTTTCAGTCGGCGAAGTCGCTATGCAAACGAAGCACGAAACAACAAGGAGAAAAAAGAGAACAATCAAAAACCAATACTTCAAAGTCGCCTGCCTATTTTTGCCAAAGATCTTTTAGCAAAAGGAGTCAAAATCGATTACTTTGTAATGGGACATTATCACCGGATGGAAAATTTAGACTTAGGCAATAACGCCCGATTTATTTTTTTAGGCGATTGGATAAATCGATTTTCGTATGGGGTTTTTGATGGAAAATCGTTTGAACTGAAACTATTTAAACACGAAAATTAGCTGTGTTGTTTTATTAGTTTTATCAGTTGATCTGCCTGAATTACTCCAGATTGTCTGAACAGTTGGTTTCCATTTTTATAGAGCGCAATGGTAGGAACATTTCGAATTTGCAATTTTTGTGCTATTGCCTGATTTTTGTCCACATCAATTTTCAAAATTTTCACTTGATCGCCCAAAACTTCTTTTACTTGCTTTAAAATGGGCGGCATCATTTTGCAAGGGCCACACCATTCGGCCGAAAAATCGATAAGGACTGGAATATCTGATTTGATTATCTCAAAAAAATTAGCCATCTGTTTATTTTTTGTTTAAAAATGCAATGCTGTGACAAGCTACCAAAGCGGCTGTTTCAGTGCGCAATCGGCTCGACGAAATAGATACTAAATGGGTATGAGCCAACTTGGCCATCTCGATTTCTTTTTGACTAAATCCGCCTTCGGGACCTATAAAAATGAGTGCATCTTCCGCGGGTTTCACAAAGTTTTCTATACGTTCGTCGGCAGGAGCTTCACACCAAGCCATGAGTTTGGACGAAACAGTGTTGTGTTTCAACACCTCTGCAAACTTCATCATTGGGTTTAGGATTGGATGATAGGCTTTCAACGATTGTTTCATAGCAGCCGAAATCACTTTTTCTAAACGATCTAATTTTATTGAAGTCCGTTCGGAATGTTCGCACAAAATGGGTGTTATTTCATCTACACCTATTTCGGTTGCTTTTTCCAAAAACCATTCGAAACGTTCGATNNTTCCAGAATAATCGCTTTCATCAGATTGCCTTTTCCGTCGGTAAGCCAAACTTCATCATTGATCTCTAATCGCAGAACCCGCACAGCATGTTTTGATTCCTCTTCCGTGAGATGATAAAACTCAATGTTCTGAATATCTGGTGTGTAAAACAAATGCATATACTAATTGGCTTAATTAAAAATTAAACTCAGCTTCAAGGCGCTTATTTTCGGTAGCAATTTTTACAGAATCCTCAAAAATACTATCTAGTTTTAGTTGAAGTTGCATTTCCAAGTCTTTGGCTTTTAGTTTTGTAAGTAAAATGATGGCATTTGTATAAATTCCTTCAATTTTTTCTTGTTGTTTGGCGTAGTAGGTCAGGTTGTCGAGAAAATCTTCCTTACTTATCTTATATTTTTCGAAAAGCACCGGATAATAAACATAATCGCTGTCGTTGTTGCCTCGCTTGCTAAAAGGCACTTGATTTAAATAAGCTTCGATCAATTGGATTTCGCTTAAAATCTCAGCCATTTTTTCCTCCGAAATGAGTAGTTGTGGTTTTTCTATTTGTTCCTGCTTTTTATTGGCACAAGCCGATAAAACAAGAAAAATTACAAAAAATCCTATAATTTGAAGTGGTTTTTTCATTCGCCTATGTTTCTATTGGACAAAGCATTTTTAGTATTCTTCTCAAATCCTATCCAGTTTGAGCAATTTATTTACAAAGGTAGGATTTTCCTTTTGGGCAAGAAAAACTAATTCCCCACATCCGATAAATATTTTATCCGCATCAGCCGTATCTCTTCTTCCGAATATTCATCCTCGCCAAGTTCGATAAGGGCATCTTGCAAAGAATCCGAATTTGCTTCCGAAAAATATTCCAAAATATCTTCTTGATGATACTCATCAATGGTTTCGTTGATATAATAGGTCAAATCTAATTTTGTGCCCGATTGAACAATATGTTCTATTTCCGTTAGAAGCTCATCAACACTCATGCTTTTTGAATTTGCTATGACTTCAAGCGGCAGCTTCTTGTCGATGCTTTTGATGATAAAAACTTTGATTCCCGATTTATTCACCACCGACTTAACCACCATATCCATCGGCCTTATGATTTCGTTTTCGACTACATAAGCCTTGATAAGTTTCACAAATGGCTCTCCGTATTTTGCAGCCTTTCCAACTCCAACACCTGAAATATTTTTCATTTCTTCTAATGTTGTTGGATATTGAATAGTCATATCTTCCAACGAAGGATCTTGAAAAATTACGAATGGAGGTAAATTTTCCTTTTTAGAAATATCGCGACGAAGATCTTTCAACATAGTGAACAATGTAATATCTAAAGCATCCGTTTTGGCGGCTCCAAAGGCGATACTGTCTTCATCAAGATTATCGTAATCATGATCTTTGGTAAGCATCATAGAATACGGTTTTTCCAAAAAGGCTAGTCCGCTAGGTGTTACTTTAAGTATTCCGTAATTATCAATATCTTTCACCAACAAACCATGAATCAACATTTGACGCAATACGGCATGCCAATGTTTTGCATCATGGTCCATCCCTTGTCCAAAAACATCCAATCGATCGTGTTTTGCATTTTTGATATCGGCGTTCTTATCTCCTATCAAAATGTTAACGATGTACTCGCGCTTGAACAACTGTTTTACGCTCAATATCGCATCGATGGCCAATTGCACATCTTCTTTTCCTTCAAATTGTTCTTTGGGACTTAAGCAATTGTCGCAGGCTCCACAATTCTCATGTTCATATACTTCGCCAAAATAGTGAAGCAATTGGCGATGCCTACAAACCGACGACTCGGCATAAGAGATGGTTTCTTGCAACAATTGCTTTGCAATCTCTTGTTCTGCTACCGGTTTGTTCTTATTGAATTTTTCGAGTTTCTCAATGTCTTCATAGCTATAAAAAGTGATGCAGTTTCCTTCGCCATCGTCACG
>DMBV01000112.1 GCA_003445975.1 Bacteroidales bacterium | reverse complement strand
ACCGAAGAATTTGCCCTTTCTTCAAATGGGAAATACAAATTAAAGTTGAAACTCAATGCCAATTATTTGATCCGATTCAAAAAACAAGGATACATTCACAAGGTTTTTTCCATCGATTCGCATTTGCCCGATGCCCAAGATTTGAATACACTTTTTGTGAGCGATTTATCTGTGGAATTGTTCCCGACTTGTTCAATCGATTTGACTTTTTTTGATGCACCTTTGGCCAATATTTCCTATCAAGCTTCTTCGGGCGAGTTTACTTATGATGTGGCTGGTGTCCAAGCCAAAATTAGCCGGGCAGAACGACTGAGAAACGAATGTGCCACCGTATTGCTTGCCGAGAAAAAACAAAAAGAATATGATAATTTGCTAGCGCAAGTCAAAGAAGCAAAAACCGTTGAAGATTATGGTTTAGCCGTTTCTCTTCTTCAAAAAGCAAGTAGCTTATTTCCTGAAAAAACCTTCCCAAAAGACGAACTGAAAGCGATAAACCTGATTCAAACGGCGACAAAAGAATATTTGCAATTTCTATCCAATGGCGATGCAAAATATGCGCAAGGTAAGCTCAACGATGCTCTTTTTGATTATTACAAAGCCCAAAATCTCAATCCGAAAGCCACGTATCCGCAAGAAAAAATTGGAGAAATTGATGCTATTCTTGCTCTTAAACAAAACGAAGAGAAAGCGCATCAAAAGCAAATCCATTTGGCCGACAGCTTGTTTTCGGCCAAAGATTGGACAAAAGCAATGGCCAATTACGAAAAGGCCATTTTGCTCAAAAGTTCAGATGCCTATGCACAAAACAAAATTATTGAGATCAAACGCTTGGCAGAAGAGGAAAATAAACTCAATGCGGCTTATCTTCTAGTTTTAAAAAAAGGCGACCAATTGTTCGAGAGCCAGTCTTTTTCGGAAGCCCGAAAAGCGTACCTCGAAGCCAGTCGCCTGAAACCAAGCGAACAATATCCAATTTATAAAATAGAAGATATCAATACCATTGAAGAGCAAAAAGATATAAATAGTACAAATAGTCGCTACGCCGAATTGATTGCATCGGCCGATCAACTTTTTAAGGAAAACGCACTAAATCAAGCCTTAACGCTTTATCAACAAGCGGCTAATTTAAAACCAAAAGAACTCTATCCACCCGATCAAATAGCGAAAATAAACCAAATACTGGCCGAAAAAAGCAGTCTGGATAAGCGTTATCAGCGTTATTTAAAATCGGCCGACAGTTCATTTTACATCGAAAGTTATGGCTATTCACGCCAAAATTATTTGCTGGCGAATGAAACAAAACCAGCCGAAACGTATCCGCTTTCTCAGATTAAAAAGATTGATGCCTTATTGGCTTCTTTGCTCGATAAAGAACAAAATTATAAAACGGCCCTGACAAGAGCCGATATCGCTTTCTCCGATAAGAAATTCTCCGCGGCTAAGGCCGACTATGTATTGGCGCTTTCTTTCAAAGCCGAAGAAGCATATCCAAAGAAAAGAATTGCCGAAATTGAAACCATTCTTGCCCAACTCGGCGCTCTCGAAATGGCCTATCAAAAAGCGATTCAAGAAGGAGACAAAGCTTTCGGAAGTCAAAACTATAATCTGGCTTTAAATTCTTATAGAGAAGCATTGAAAATAAAAGAAAACGAAGCTTACCCCAAAAACAAAATTGCAGAAATCGAAACGCTGTTGGCTAAAAGCGAGAAAAATGAAAATGACTATCAGCTGGCCATAGCACAGGCCGATGTTTTTTACGAAAAAAAGAATTATTCCGATGCGCTTCCACTCTATAAAAAAGCCCAAGGAATCAAACCAAAGGAAAAATATCCACCTGATCAGATAAGTCGAATCAATTCTTTTTTGAATGGACAGCAATCTGCCGACGATGCTTATGCAAATGCTTTGCTTATTGCAGATAAACTTTTTAATGAGAAAAGATTTCAAGAAGCTTTATCATCCTATCAAAAAGCAAATCAGCTGAAACCAAGCGAAAAATACCCTCCTTTGCAAATAGCAAAAATTCGCGAATTGCTGGGAAACAGTCAGTTGGAATATCAAGCTTTCGTCAAGCAAGGCGACGATGCATTTCGTATTTCTGTTTTTCAGGATGCGATCGTAGCCTATGAAAACGCATTGGGTATTTTTCCTACAGAAGCCTATCCGCGTATGATGTTGGATAAAATTGATGCCAAAATTCGACGCGAATCTGTTGTAAGTTTGGTTTCCGTCCCCGAAATACTTCCTGCCGGTCAAGAAAAAAAATTTGCTTTCAAACCGATTGATTACCGCGATCGACAAAATAATTATCTCCTCATCGAAATGAAAAATCAAAGTGCAGCACGCATACGTGTATTTGTTAGTTTTGGCAAAGGTGAACTGAAAAATGGCGGATATTCGATCAGTCTGATGCAGCGCGATGGATACACCAAGTATTTTGTTCGAATCGACAAAAATATGCGTTGGTTAGATGAAGAAAACAACTGGATTAGTTTGTTGCCCGAAGGTGGCGACTTGGATGTAAAGATGATTCATATTTCCAGAGATCAGCAAAGCGGAAACTAAAAAGCGTCAATTGAATTTCTCGGCAATCAGATTGCTGACATTGTAGCCGTCCATTGCCGAAGATACAATTCCTCCCGCATAACCGGCGCCTTCGCCTATGGGATAAAGATTTCCTATTTGAAGTTGTTCCATCGTTTCTTTGTGGCGTGGAATGCGCAAAGGCGACGATGTTCTGGATTCAACACCAAGAATCAAAGCCTCTTCGGAATAATATCCTGCCATTTTCTTTCCAAAATCTTTAAAAGCTTGTTGCAGTCTGAAGCTCAACGAAGTGGGCAAAATTTGGTGCAATGGAGCCGATTTGATTCCTGGAATGTAGGATGATTTAGGAAGTGAATTGGAAAATTTCCCATTTACAAAATCCACCATTCTTTGTGCCGGAGCGGTTTGTTTATCACCGCCGGCTTTAAAAGCCAAGTATTCCAATTCTTCTTGGTATTTAAGTCCGGCAAAAATCCCATATTTTTTATATACCAATAAATCTTCTTGCAATACGCTTACTACTATTCCCGAATTGGCAAAAGGCGAATTTCGCTCCGCGTTCGACATTCCATTGACCACCACTTGATTTGGGCCGGTGGCCGAAGGAACAATGATTCCGCCCGGACACATACAAAATGAAAAAACTCCGCGATTTTCAACCTGGCTCACCAAACTATAACTGGCAGTTGGCAAAAGCGGATTGGCAGTTGACGAATGATATTGAATGGAATTGATGAGTTGTTGCGGATGCTCAACACGCACACCCATTGCAAAATCTTTGGCTTCCAATAGAATGCCTTTTTTATCTAATAAATAATAAATGTCGCGTGCGCTATGTCCGGTGGCCAAAACAACCGCCTCGCCTCGAAATTCTTTTCCGTTTTGGTCCATCACGCCCAAAATTTGATTTTTTTGCAAGATAAAATCGCTGATTTTGGTATTGAAATAAAATTCGCCGCCGCCAGTCAAAATGGTTTCGCGTATATTTTTTATGATGGAAGGAAGTTTGTTGGTTCCTAAATGAGGATGTGCATCGATGAGAATATCGGGCGAAGCGCCATGCATCACAAAAAGCTCCAGAATTCTTTTAACATTTCCTCTCTTCGATGAGCGGGTATAGAGTTTTCCGTCCGAAAAAGTCCCGGCTCCTCCTTCTCCAAAACAATAATTTGAATCGGCGTTTACCAGATGGTTTTTATTTAATAAGGCGATGTCAATTTTGCGCTCACTCACATTTTTACCGCGTTCGATTACGATGGGTTGAAATCCTTTTTCAAGCAGACCAAGTGCTGCATACAATCCGGCAGGTCCGGCACCAATCACCAAAATACGTTTCGCTTTTGGTTTTGCTTGAAAAGCCGTTTCGATTTTCTCCGTTTCTAAGGGTTTTTCAAACAAAAATACTTCGAACAAAAGTTGGATTTTTATGCTTGCTTTTCGTGCGTCAACCGAACGTTTGAGCAAATTGAAAGCTTTGATATCGACAAGTTTCTGATTGAGGGCTCTGGCAATATGCCTATCGTAATCTTGCGTGTTTTGAGCTTCTTCGGGACTCAAACGAATTTCAATTTCCTTGCGCATAGCTGCTTATTCAAACTTGATATTGAATTGAAAAAGCTTCGATTTGAGTTGTTCTATCGGATCGGTCCAGATATTGTCTTCTTTGAGCAAAACATCCCTGATTCCATACGACATTTTTAGTTCTGTACTCATTTTAAACCAGTTGAAATAAAAATCGAACCCGAAACCGGCTTCTCCATAAATGTCGTCACGGAAAAGTTTTAGAGTGATATCGTTTTCATTTTCGTTGATGGTCTTCGATGCTTGAGATCCCAAATCCATAGTATAGCGGGCGCCGGCTATCAGATACGGACGCATATTGTGAACTCTTTTGCCTTTGTACTTGATGCTGATTGGGAAGTTGAGCATTGTGGACGAAATAAGCTTCTCATAGCCAAAAACCGTATCTACAACACCTCTGTATGTAGTTTCTATATCGTAGAGTATTTTTCGCTCACCAAATTGCAAATCTGGTGTAAAACGAAGGTTGAAATATTCGCCCAATCGGGCATCGGAAACAATTCCCACGTTGAAACCAAAAGTGGGCGCTGCACCAATTTTGAGCAATCGAGCTTGGTCGGCATTCATTTCCGGAATTTGCTCTTGCGAATAGATGATTTGTTCGAAATCTGTTTTTGTTTTGATCGAAAACAGTTGTTGATTCAATCCAAGAAAGAAGCCAAAATGATAGTCTTTCTGATCGAAAAAGGGCAGATTGTCGATTTTGGCATGTTGACTAAATGTAGGAATCGAAAAAAAAACGCCAACAATAAATAAGATTCCGCGATTCAGATAGTTTCTGGTGTTCAATTTTTTTTCATTAACAACGTTTCTAAACTCGATTTAGTATTTATTTTTTTCCATAATAAATCGAAGCAATTCCAAAGGTCAGTTTCAGTTGCCGATTCGACGAATATCCCACTTTTTTCATTTCGTCCAGAAAATCTGGTCCGTCCGGAAATTTGCTCACCGATTCGGGCAAATAAGTGTAAGCTTCTTTGTCTTTCGAAACCATTTTGCCCACCGAAGGCAATATAAATCGAAAATAGAAATTGTAGATTTGTTTTACGGGGAAAATACTCGGTTTTGAAAACTCCAGTATCCACACGCTTCCGCCGGGCTTGGTAACTCTGTACATTTCCGACAAGCCTTTGTGGAGGTCTTCGTAGTTTCTAACTCCAAAAGCTACCGTAATGGCATCAAAATAATTGCTTTGGTAATTCAAGTTTTCCGAATCGCCCAGCTCAAGTTTGATTCTGTTTTCTAATTTTTTTCGTTTTATTTTTTCAATCCCAACCTGAAGCATATTTTCGGAAATATCGGCTCCAATTATTTCTTTGGGATTGCATTTTAGAAGCGCAATGGCTAAATCGCCGGTGCCTGTGGCAATATCCAAAATGCGCTGAGGATTTTCTTTTGCCAGCATTCTGACCAAACGGCGGCGCCACAATCGATCGATGCCTATGGATAGAAAATGATTGAGAAAATCGTATTTTCCGGCTATGCTGTTAAACATTTTCCGGACTTGCTCCTTTTTGCCTATTGGAACCAAATTGTTGGAATTATCCATAAATTTTTATTGCTTCTTTAAGTAATTTTTCTTTGTTGATGGGAATTACGCCTAATTCTTCACACACCAAACCTCCTGCTAAATTTGAAAGCTCGGCCAATTCTTTTTTGTCGAGGCCAAGAGCAAGACAAAGTGCTGCCACACTGATCACCGTGTCGCCGGCACCCGAAACATCGGCAATGCTGCGGTGATGAGCAGGAATTAGTTGCGACTGAAAATCTCCGTTGTTTTGTTCGCTGATGAATACACCGTGTTCAGAAAGTGTGGCAAAAAGCCGTTTCACCTGAAGCTGCAATTGCAACTTTTCTACTTCTTGCTGTAATCGAACAAAATCTTTCTTTTCGAAATAAGTATGGGTGGCTTCTTGCAATTCCTTCAGATTTGGCTTGAAAAGATCTACCTGTTTATAGCTGAAGAAATTTCTTCTTTTGGGGTCAACAGCAATGGGGATATTGCCTTTAAGCAGTTTTTTTACATTTTCGATCAGGTCTTTCGAAAGAACACCTTTGTCGTAGTCTTGAAAAACAACAACATCAACTTTGTTTTCGTTCAGTACAGTTTCAATTTGACGCAAAAAATTCTGTTTGTCTTCTTCTACCAAATCCGAACTCATTTCTTCATCAACACGAAGCATTTGGGCATTGTTTCCAATCACGCGAAATTTGGTAGTTGTAATTCTGTTGCTACTTCTCAGTATGCCTGAACGATTGATGTTTTCGCCTTCAAGCAATTGTAAAAAAGTGTTGGCTTGTATATCGTTGCCAATAACCGAACACAAGAGCGGACAAGCGCCCATCGCTTTGATGTTTAGCGCCACATTGGCTGCTCCACCAAGACGATTTGCTCTTTTTGTTACTTGAACAATGGGAACAGGAGCTTCGGGTGAGATGCGATCTACTTTTCCCCAAAGGTAAGCATCAATCATCACATCGCCTATAATCAATACTTTAAGTGATGAGAATTGCTCAAAGAGCTGTATGTATTTTTGCGAATTTGTCATTTCGAATTCTGTTTTGCGAAAATAGGAAATATATCTGAACCTGAATAAATTGAATGTATTCGGGTTGATAAAATTTAAGATTTCGAACTTAATTTAAAAGTGCAAGGGCTTCTTTAATTCTTTTGGCAGCTTCTTGGAGTGCCGCGTTTGATGTTGCATACGAAAAACGAATGCATTTTTCGTTGCCAAAAGCGGCTCCCGAAACCGAAGCTACATGGGCTTTGTTCAAGAGGTAAAGCGACAAATCATCGGCATTGAGGATCGTTTGGTTGGCAGTCGTTTTTCCAAAATAATGACTAACATCGGGAAAAAGATAAAACGCACCAGCGGGCAGACTTAGTTTAAATCCGGGAATTTCTTCAAACAAACCAAAAAGCAAATCGCGACGTTCTTTGAAAATTTTGATCATGTTTTGCAATTCTTGATTTTCTTGCGGATTCATATCGAAAGCTGCTAATGCGGCGCGTTGAGAAATAGAACTGGCTCCTGAAGTAGTTTGTCCTTGCAATTTTGTGCAAGCGGCTGCAATTTCTTTCGAAGCAGCCATGACACCAATCCGCCAACCAGTCATAGCAAAGCCTTTCGAAACGCCATTGATGACAACCACCTGGTTTTTGATGCTTTCGAACTGAGCAATACTTTCGTGCTTGCCAACGAAATTGATATGTTCGTAAATCTCATCGCTGATGATTACTAAATTCGGAAAACCCTTGATTGTTTCGGCCAATGCAAACAATTCCTCTTTGGAATAGACCGAACCACTTGGATTGCAAGGTGAACTAAAAATAAGTGCTTTGGTTTTTGACGTAATGGCCTGCTTTATTTGATCGGGCGTAATTTTGAAGTCAGACTCTACAGAAGTTTCGATTGTATGCGGAATGGCTTCGGCAAGTCTTATCATTTCAGTATAGGAAACCCAAAATGGAGAAGGAACTAACACTATGTCGCCGGGATTCAAAATGCTAAAAAGGACGTTGCTAAT
>DMBV01000072.1 GCA_003445975.1 Bacteroidales bacterium | reverse complement strand
TGAAAAACCTAAAAAGGACTCTGCCAAGGTTTTTTGTTCTTTCGAATGATTTTTTCTTGCGTCTGAGGGCAAAATATTTTTCTTTTTTTCATTTCGCTATTATGACCAATAGCCGTTTGAGGGAATCGTTTTTTTTTCGAAAAGAAGATTTGGATACCAAAACCCAATACAACAAATCCCAATAAAATAGAGCTTAAGAAAATGATTTTTAAAAGCATATTAAGAATATAAAGTACAAATAAGACGGCGTTCGGAAGCGTTGTTTCTAAATTCTCCCAAATAGATTCCTTGCCAAGTACCCAGACCTAGCTTTCCATCTACGATTGGGATTGAAATTGAAGAACCCAATAAAGAAGCTTTTAAATGCGCTGGCATATCGTCGTTTCCTTCAAAAACATGAATATATTCAGGATCGTTTTCAGGAATTAATTTATTAAAAACGGTTTCAAAATCAATCCGAACACTTGGATCGGCATTTTCATTGATTGTTAGGCCAGCAGATGTATGTTGGATAAACAGATGAAGCAATCCATTTTTGGGAAGGTTTGGCAATACAGACAAAACTTCAGCCGTTATAAGGTGAAAACCACGTTTTTTTGCTTTTAGAAGAATCTCAATTTGTACAAGCATTCGGACAGAAGTATGAAATTGGCAAGCATAAAAAGCCCCTATAAAACAATTATAGGGGCTTAAAAAAAATATTATTTTGCTTTTGCAGCAATGTCTTCCAACATTTTTGTAGTCAAAGATTTTGGACGTTCGAGTGCATAACCCAAGGCTCTATCCCAAGTAATGTTTGCCAGAACGCCAATAGAACGGCCTACACCAAACATCACTGTATAGAAATCATATTCGGTAATTCCGTAGAACCACTGAATAACTCCTGACTGAGCATCCACATTAGGCCAAGGATTTTTTGCTTTTCCTTTTGCCAACAAGATGTCTGGAACAACGCGATAAAGCATATCTACGTATTTAAACATCTTATCGTTTGGCAAATGTTTTTCGCAGAATTCGCGTTGCGATTGATAACGAGGATCTGTTTTGCGCAATACAGCATGGCCAAAACCAGGAATTACTTGTCCGCTATCTAAAGTGTCCAAAACGAATTGTTTCATAATTTCTTCGGTAGGTTCCACGCCATCAAGTTTGTCCATTACAGCTTGTAACCAACGCAGAACTTCTTGATTGGCCAATCCGTGCAATGGTCCGGCAAGTGCATCCATACCAGCAGAAACAGAATAGTACGCATCGGCCAAAGTACTTGCTACCAAGTGAGTGGTGTGTGCTGATGCATTTCCAGATTCATGATCGGAATGTAAAATAAAATACATACGAGCCACATCATCATAAGGAGCAGGAATACCCATCATTTTGGCAAAATTTGTTCCAATATCTTCATTTGGATTTACGATGATATCACCTTCTTTGTACTTATAGCGATAGATAAAAGCAGCTATTTCGGGCAAACGAGCCAACATATCAGTAGAATCTTCGTACATGCTTTCCCAAGCAGTCATTTTATTATAGCCTTCTTCGTAGAATTTGGCAAATTTGCTTTCTTTCTGCATGGCTAAAATGGCTGTGTTGAACATCACCATGGGGTGAGAATCTTTTGGAAGTGCTTTTAAAACATCATACACATAGGAAGGAACTGTGCTGCGCGATTTAAAATCTTCAACAATTTCCATGGTTTCTTCCAGAGTAGGAATATCGCCTGTCAATAAAAATGCCCAAAAACCCTCTACATAAGGGAAATCTTTTCCAGCCGGTTTAGGCAAAGCGGCCATCACTTCAGGAATTGTGAACCCACGGAAGCGAATTCCTTCTTGAGGATCCAAATAGGAAATGTCGGTAACCAAACATTTTACATCGCGAACACCACCAATAGCTTGTTCAATGGTAACTTCGCCTACTTTCACATCGCCAAATTCTTTCAGTAAGCGTGTGGTTCTTGGTCTGTGCTCAGCAATTTTCTGAGCCAATTTTGTTTTTAAAGTTGACATATTTTAAAAAATTTTTGTTTTTATTGAAGCTTAACTTTTAAGCCCTCATCTAAAGCACTCAAAAAATCTTCTGTGGTTAAATACTGATCTTGGGTCAATTTTTCACCATAAACAATGAGTGCTAAATCTTTTGTCATTTTTCCGGATTCAACTGTTTCAATACAAACTTGTTCCAATGTATTGCAAAAGTTGATTAATTCTTGATTATCATCGAGTTTGCCACGGTGAGCCAAACCTCTTGTCCAAGCAAAAATAGAAGCGATTGGGTTGGTAGAAGTTGGTTTTCCTTGTTGATGCATACGATAATGACGAGTAACTGTGCCGTGAGCCGCTTCTGCTTCAACGGTTTTTCCGTCAGGAGCAATTAAAACAGATGTCATCAATCCCAATGAGCCAAATCCTTGTGCCAATGTATCTGATTGTACGTCGCCATCGTAGTTTTTGGTAGCCCAAACATATTTTCCACTCCATTTCATTGCAGCAGCAACCATATCATCAATCAAACGGTGTTCGTAAGAAATTCCGATGCTATCCATCTGGGCTTTAAATTCGTTTTGATATACTTCTTCAAAAATATCTTTAAAGCGACCGTCGTATTTTTTCAGAATGGTGTTTTTGGTTGAAAGATACAAAGGCCATTGTTTGGATATCGCCATTGCAAAACAAGCGCGCGCAAAGCCGTAGATCGATTCGTCGGTATTGTACATAGCCATAGCAACGCCATCGCCTTCAAAATCATACACATTAAAAACCTGAGGAGTACTACCGTCGGCAGGCGTAAAAGTCATGGTAAGTTTTCCTTTTCCTTTTGGAGTGAAATCCGTTGCACGGTATTGATCGCCAAAAGCATGACGGCCGATAACCACTGGATCAGTCCAACCTGGAACCAGACGAGGTATATTTTTTATGACGATTGGTTCACGAAAAACAGTTCCGTTCAAAATGTTACGAATCGTTCCATTGGGCGAACGATACATTTCCTTTAAACCAAATTCCTCTACACGTGCTTCATCAGGTGTAATGGTAGCACATTTTATACCTACATTGTATTTTTTTATTGCATTTGCGGCATCAATAGTTACTTGGTCGTTGGTTGCATCGCGATGCTCCATCCCTAAATCGAAATATTTAATATCTAAATCGAGGTATGGATAAATCAATTTTTCTTTGATAAAATGCCAAATAACGCGTGTCATTTCATCACCATCAAGCTCTACAACCGGGTTTGCTACTTTAATTTTATTCATTCTTTTTTAATTTGAATTTATTTATAATTAGGTTTATTTAAAATCGTTGAATATAAATGCCATCTCTTTTATCAAAAATGCACGTAAAAGTAAGCATTTTTTACTATGCTCACATAGTAATTAATTAAAAAAAATGATTCTAAATTAAGCATGTCAAGCATTAACAGACGTGCGATGCAAAACTTTTGACGGCTCTTCATAAAAATTCCATATAGAACATAATTTTAAGCTTTTTAAAGCATATTTTTTATTGATATAAATCGGTTTTTTTGTAGATTAACATTCATAATAGCGAAAATAAATTTCTAAATGACCACACAAAGTTTAAACTATTTGTGTTTCTAATTCAAACAAAAAACTTACAATTTTAGACATCTCCTTGAACACTTCTGAATGAGCGAGGCTCAAAAACGGAGCCTATAAATTGAATAATTTGAGTATATTTGCATAAACCAAATTAGCAAAATATGCCTCGTTTATCGTTCTATTTTTTTATCTTTTTTGTTCTTTTTATTCAAACAAACTTGCAAAGTCAGAACGTTTTTGAAAGGAAGCAAATGTATGGACCAGACCCNNAACAGAATATAAAGATGTCTTGCTGAATTACGACTTGTTAAACCAAGAAATAATTTTACAATATACTGATTTACAGGGATCTAATAGATTGCTGATCGTATCAAAAGCTTGGCTCGAAGAAATCAATATAGCCGGAGAAACATTTTCACTTCGAAGAACTCCCGACAATCAACAGTTGATAGTGCAAACTTTAAATCAAGGGCAAATTCAATTGCATGTCCATTGGACAAAACGATTGATTGCCGACATCAACTTGGTTTCGAAACAATATGTGTTTGAATCGAAAAAACAAATTTTTTTCCTCACTACGAAAGACACATTTCAAGAATATACATCCACGAAAGATTTACTTCAACTTTTTTCGGACCAAGAAAAGGAAATTGTGAAACGATTTATGAAGCAACACAAAATGAAACCCAAAACCAATTCAATTTTGCAACTCACTGAACTTTTGGATTTTTGTAATCAAACGCTAAAAGAAAAAAATTTACAGCCCTAATTTGAGAAAAAACAACATAAAGCCCTAACCGTGAATAAGCTACTATTCTTACTCTATTTTACCTATTTTCCCTTTTTGCTGCACGCGACCGAAAAGAAAAATTTGATTTCCATCCATGTCGATAAGATACCGTTTTCGGTTTATGCCAAACAAATTGAAGAAAAAGCTCAATTAACGATCTATTTTCAAGAAAATTGGGTAAAAGGAATTTTAATTACCCAACACGAAGATTCCATTTCCCCTTTTGAAGCTGTTCAAAAAGCCCTGACAAATTCATCACTTTCAGTTTCAGTTTGGGAAAACAATCTCCTTCTTCTTCCGGTCACAAAATTGATAAATCTGCTTCCAAACTTCTCCACTACATCTACATCGACACCGATTGAAAACCAATCCAAGTCGGCTCAACAACGTACTGGATTCCTGAAAGGACGAGAAGCCGATTTGCAAGTCATCAATTTGGGAAAAAAAGAGCAAACGGTGAAAGGGAAAATGGTATTCATTTCGGGAACTGTTGTTGACTCACAGACAAAAGAAAGCATAGTAGGTGCCACTGTTTACATCGAAGAAACAAAAAGCGGTGCAGCTACCGATGAAAATGGAAAATTTTCATTTCCAATCCAAGCGGGGAAATATACCGCTCGTTTCAATTATCTTGGTATGGAAGAAAAACGTTTTTATCTAAACATCTATTCAGCGGGAAGTTTTGATGTGGAGATGAATCAGGCTAATTTTGAGATGAACGAAGTTGTGATTTACGGTGATAAACAAATGAACATTCGATCAAAAGATCCGGGATTAGAAAAGATTGCAGTAAAGAGCATTCGGGAAATTCCGATGATGATGGGCGAACAAGATATCCTCAAAGTATCGCAAATGCTTCCGGGAATCGTTAGTGTTGGCGAAGGTTCGGCCGGCGTAAATGTTCGGGGCGGAAATTCGGATCAGAATGCCTTTTACATCAATCTAATTCCTGTTTACAACACTTCCCACCTATTTGGTTTCTTTCCTGCTTTTAATGCAGAAATCATTCAAGATTTTTCGATCTATAAAGGCTATATTCCAGCATCATACGGCGGCCGATTGTCCTCTGTTTTCGACATAAACACGCGCCCCGGAAACAAAAAACACTATACAGCACATGGCGGAATAAGTCCGGTGGCTGCAAATTTAATCCTAGAAGGACCAATAATAAAAGAAAAAGCATCGTTTATCTTTAGCGGTCGAAAAAGCTATTCCGATTGGTTGTTGGCAAAAATTGAAGAACCAAGAATTCGGGAAAGCTCTGCAAAATTTTCCGATTTTACGGCGGCGCTCAATTACGATACGCCAAAAACCCAAATTGGCATTTTTGGATATTTCAGCTCTGATTATTTCCAATTGTCCGATTTGAATACATATAGTTATTACAATCAGGGTTTTTCATTGAAATACGGTCATAATTTCTCCGAAAATAAAAGATTAAATGCTTCGGTGGTAGGATCCATGTATGGTTTCAATACAAAAGATACCCAATACGAATCTACTGCTTACGAGCATAATTATCAAATTGCCGATTACGAGGTTCGTTTGGATTTTGAACATCGCTTAAATGTCCAGCACAGCTTGGTTTATGGTGCAACTGCCATTGCCTATGCATTGGATAGAGGAAGCGTAAAACCCATAGGCGTTCAGTCGCTAAAAGTGGCGACTGATTTGGGAAAGGAACAGGCACTCGAAGGAGCTGTTTATTTTACCGATAATTATAAAATCAATTCGCGGCTGAGTACCAATATTGGCTTTAGGCTGGCTGCTTATTCTACTTTGGGAGAAAAAACCATCTACACCTATTTCGAAAATTACCCAAAAGAAGATCGGTATATCCAAGATTCGCTCTATTTCGGAAATGGAGAATTTATCAAATGGTATTTTGCCCCTGATCTAAGACTTGCTGTAAACTATCAGACAGATAAAAATGGAAGCCTGAAAATTGCTTTCAATCGAACACACCAAAATATCTTCATGTTGAACAATTCCATAGCCATTGCTCCCAATACGCAATGGAAATTGGCCGATTATTACCTCAATCCGGCTAAAAGCAATCAAATTTCCATCGGATGGTTTAGAAATATTCCAAAAGGCGATTGGGAAACTTCTGTAGAGCTGTTTTATAAAAATACCACTGATTATACCGAGTTTAAAGATGGAGCCGATTTCATTGCCAATCCAAACGTAGAACAATCGGTTCTTCAGGGAAAGCAAACCGCTTATGGAATTGAATTTTTGATTAAACGCAGCGGCCATAAATTGAACGGATGGCTTGCTTATACTTATTCCAGAGCGTTGGTTGAAGTGACTGGCGAAAATAGCTGGGAAACCATAAATCAGGGAAATCCCTATCCGGCGAGCTTCGACATTCCTCATGTAGTAAACGCAATACTCAATTATCAAATTCGAAAACGAATAAGCATCTCTTCTACTTTCACCTATCAAAGTGGAAAACCTATAACCTACCCTATCGCCACTTACAATATGGATGGAGTGGATTATATCGATTATTCGAGCAGAAATGAATACCGCATTCCCGATTATTTCAGAACAGATATTTCGTTAAAAATTGAAGGAAATCTGAGAAAAAATAAATTAATTCATAGTTCGCTCTTGTTAAGTGTTTACAATCTCACTGGAAGAGACAATCCCTATTCGGTATATTTTGATCAGATAAACGGCAAATTGTGGAGTTATCAATATTCAATCATTGGGATTCCTCTTTTTACTGCAACTTGGTTATTCAAACTTGGAAATTATGACGCAGACTAAACTACTTCTATCGTTTTTAATCATGCTAATGCTTTCGGCATGCATCAAGCCTTTTACACCCAATATTGATGGGGCAGCGGCTTCAAAAGTGGTGGTTTCGGGCAGAATTACAAATGTGGAAGGCTTTCAAACCATCGTACTTTCCAAGTCTATTCCTTTAAACGACAAAGTGTACGAGAATTTAAGTGGCTGCAGCGTAAGTATTTGGGACGAAAACGATCATGAATTTGTTTTGAACGAATTCGAAGAAGGCAAATATCATGTTTGGATGAACGGTGAAGATCTAATTATCGGGCGAGCATATCATCTTATCATTACAACTCCTGAAGGCGAAAAACTGGTTTCATCGCCAGATGTTTTGACTCAAGTGGGCGATGCAAATTTACCGGGATTCAAATTGGATAGTATTTACAACGGCGCGTATAATTATTATACCCGTGGTATTCAGTTTTTTGTAGATGTACGCGGCAACGAAAATACAAGCCCATATTATTTGTTCGAAATCGATGCCACGTATGAACATCATGCCAAATATGCACGCGAATGGTACTACAACGGCAGCATCCATCATATTTATCCGCCCGATTCTTCGCTTATGTATTGCTGGACTACGTTTAGAGTACCCGAAATCGTTACCCTTTCTACCGAAAATCTTTCGGCGAACGAATTCAATAATTTCCCTTTGTATTTTGTTCCGCTCAATAGAGATTATTTAACTTTTGGATACAGTTTGCTTTTGCGTCAGGTTGGATTATCGAGAGAGGCTTTTTTGTATTGGGAAATGGTTCGATTGAACAACAATCAAAATGCCGACTTATATTCAAAACAACCTGTTGACACAGAAGGAAATCTCAAAAACACAACGAATCCGGAGAAAGAGGTATTGGGATTTTTTAGCGCATCGGCAATAAGTGAAAAACGCCTTTTTATTGAGCCAATGCCAACGAATCCATATCCGGATTGCGTTCCGTGGCCGCTCGACCGACTGGGATTGCGAGAAATTAGCCGAACCGATTATCCTGCCTTTTTGATGAACAATCCATTTGGAACCTATTTCTTAATCTGGCTTCCCAATGCGTGTGTTGATTGTTCTTTTGATCATGGAAGCACTCAAAAACCAGAATTTTGGCCTTATTAAATGAAATGAAATGAAAACTCGAATTATTAATATCCTTTTGCCGTTTCTACTGTTCAGTTTTGGCTTTCTTGATGCTCAAAATGATGATTTTGGCGATGAAAAAATTCACCTTTTCACCGATCGAACGTTGTATGTTTGTGAAGATGAGATTCAGTTTAGTGCTTTTATAGATAATAGGCATGATCAGAGCAAAGTTCTGTACATAGAACTGATATTTGCCGACGGAACCGCCTTGTCGTCTCAAAAACAGCTTATTTCGTCGAAACAAATTAGTGGGAAAATTGAAATCCCGAAAGACCTATTAAGTGGAACTTATTACTTGAAAGCCTATACCAAATATCTTCGGAATTTTGGTGCCAATCAGTTTTCATACATAGCTCTAAAAATCGTAAATCCATACTCCAACGAGTTCCTGAGCGGAAACGAATTGATGATATTGGATACTGTTTGGAATCAAAACACGGTTTCGATTGGCGCTGCACATCAAACAAATTTGGAGTATAAGTTGGACCTAAACAAACTTCCTTTACTAAAACATGCCACTTTGAGTATTGTTCCTGCATTTAGTTTTCAAACCTCGAATATTGTAAAACCAGAAGAGCCAACGAATGCCAAATTTTATTTTCCTGAAACCGACGGTATTTCGCTGAGCGGAAAACTCATCGACAGTTTATCAAAAGAGCCTTTGCCATTTCGCGAAATAAATTTATCCATCGTTGCGCAAAAGAACTTCCGATCTACACGCACCAATGCTTCAGGGCAGTTTTTCTTTGCCTTGCCCGTAATTTTTGGAAGTCAGGATGTTTTTATTAGCACTAAAAAGGAAAAAGAAGTTCATCCGATCATATTCGTGGACAAAGACTATGACAATTCGGTATTGCAACTTCCCACACCGCCTTTTGTTCTCACAGAAAAGGAACGAAAAACTGCTTTACTACTTGCCCAATCGATACAAATCAGACAACATTTTTATACACAATCCACTCCTCAATATCTCGACACATTTTCAATTCCATTTTATGGTCAGGCGGAAAATACCTTATATCTGGACAACTATATTGCTTTCGAAACATTGGAAGAATATTTTACAGAATTGCCGGGATTGGTAAAAGTAAAAAGCCTGAAAAAAGAAAAACAGCTTTCAATAGTGAGTAGCTTACGCGATATGAGTTTTTATTCGCCTTTGGTTTTGATGGATTGGGTGGCGGTGGAAGATATCAATCGTATTTTGGCCGTTTCGCCACGTGGAATAGAGAAAGTGGAAATTGTTCCGTTTCCGTATGTATATGGAGATTTTATTTATGGAGGAATTATCAGTATTCTATCGCGTAACAAAGATTTTGGAGGAATTAGTTTACCCAAAACAGGCTTGTTTTTCAATTACGATTTTTTTCAACCAGAAACCGCATTCGACATAGCAAAAACGGCCTCCTCAGCACCTGACACACGAAACACGCTTTATTGGACACAAAACAAAAGTAGAAACACCTTTCCGCTGCAAAGCATCCATTTCGATGCAAAATTTTCAGATATCCCGTATTGGCTTATCGTACAAGGCGTGGATGAAAATGGCAATGAGATAAGAAAAATTTATCCAATCGAGCTGAATTAGGCTGACCAAAGTTTAAAAATAACAAATACAACGATGGCAATCACCAAGAGAATTGTCCCTAAAATTGAAACGTAAGGAAAAAGACTATATTCTCTAAACTCTGTAATGTCTTCAAATTCAATCAAAGAGTTGTTGGGTTCCAAATCGATGTTATCAAAACGGCGTTGATTTTTCTCATAAGAAAGATAAAACCCATTAAAAATTTCCAAAAGATCTTTCGATTCCCATTGATTTTTATTTCGCTTCACCAAAATCAGGTATTCTTGCATATTTTCTTTTCGCAAAATCATGCCTTCATCGCAAAAGAAATCAATATTATAAAGCATCTCTACTTTTCCATCGTTGATTAGTATTGAGTTGGATAGAATCAGAACTTCCCATTTTCCTTTTTGAACTTCGCCATCCTGAACCACCAAAAGTTCATTGTTTTTTTCGCGAAAAATATAGGTATTCGTATAATCTTCCTTTTTTAAATTATACAATATCCATGAAAACTCCAGCAATTTTGAAGAATGAACCGAATTCTGATGCAAAAGCGATAGACGTTCTATTTCTTTTTGAACTTCAAGATGTTCGTTAAAATAGGATTTTGTAACATACATATTTGGTCGGGTTATTCGATAATTGATGGAACTTTAAAAACTGTCCAAATATACAAAAAAACAAATGATTTGAAATGGGTCTAA
>DMBV01000063.1 GCA_003445975.1 Bacteroidales bacterium | reverse complement strand
AGAGCAATCCCGATAGCTATCGGGAAGGACTTGGTTCGACCTTTTATTTCACTTTGCCTTATCAAACTCTAACAGAAGAAAAAGGAGTTGTTGAAACGATTGTTTTGGATAAGGAATAAAACGAACTGCATCCCATAGTCTCTAGACTGAAAATATTAATTGCCGAAGATGATGAGACATCGGAAATTCTAATATCTATATTAATCGAAAGACTAAGCAAAGAAATTCTAAAAGTATCGAGCGGTTTGGAAGCTGTCGAATTTTGTCGTACGAATCCCGACATTGATTTGGTGCTGATGGATGTTCAATTGCCTGACCTAAATGGTTTTGAAGCCACACGTCAAATCAGGGAATTCAATAAAGAGGTCGTCATTATTACTCAAACAGCTGATATACTTACAGGCGACAGGGAAAAGGCCATAAAAGCCGGTTGCAACGATTATATTTCGAAACCAATCGGTAAATCGGCATTACTTTCTTTAATTCAAAGCTATTTCAATAAATGAGGTTGTTAAAAAGCGGAAATCAGCAGAATTTCAAGCGATTGAATGTGATCAGAGTTGGCCACTAATTCAATTCATCAGATTTTCAAATTCCGGTGACATCTTTTAATCGATAACTGATTTTCTGTGTTTAACAAAAGTCTGAAACCGTTTTTTTTTGCTTAATGATTCTATCAAAGCAACTTCGTTTCGATCGACTGCAATAAAATTGGGGCCTAAAAAATCTTCATGTTTGAATGCATAATCGCGAAACTCTACGTGTTTTGGAAATATTTTTCCAACTGCATATCCATAATCGTTCAGCAAAGTGTAAAAATCTAAAAGCAATTTCCGTGAAGATATATTGATGTAGCCGTATTCAAATTGAACCATTTTTATTTTTTTATTTTTAAAATGAGTACCGAATCCTAAAATGGCTTCGTATTCTGCTCCTTCAATGTCCAGTTTTAGAAAATCTATTTCGGCAATGTGGTTTTGCTCAAGAAAAAAATCGCCACGCATTAAGTCAATGCTTACCTTTTCTTTCATTTGAGCCACCGGCTTTTTAAGATCGTACAAGGAGGCATGTGTATTGGAAATGAAAATGTGAATCTCTTTCGTGCAATTCTCCGAAAATAAGCCCTTGTTGATAGGAACAATATTTTCATACTTTGCAAGATTTGTCTTCAGTTGGGCAAAAGTAGCACCAACCGGTTCGAATGCATAAATTTTGCAATTTGGGATATGCTGTCGAAGCATCAAACTGTATTTTCCTATGTTTGCACCACCATCCACAATAAGCAAAGGATTAAATTTGGCCAATTTTTTTATTACCGTCAGTTCACCATTGCTAAAGATATCATGGTTTCTGTTTTCATAAAGCCTGTTCATCGATCGTCCAAAGCCGGCAAGCATTTTGAAGAAAAAATTATGTGTGTTATTTTTAAAAATCCTTTTCAGATTCTTCATTTTCGAAATGTTTTTGCACAGAACCTGCCTGCTGCATGGCTGCAGGTTTGCTGATTGTTTGTTTGTAAAATGATGGATTCTACATCCCCGCTAAAAAATTGCAAATGGCAAATGTACAGTTTTTCTTCCGTTCAATCGATTTCGAATTCTTCTATTGGACTTTTTAAAAAATACACCTACATTTACAAAAAAGATTCATTATGCGCATTGGGATAGAAGGTCAGCGATTGTTTCGGTTCGAAAAACACGGAATGGATATCGTGGCTATTGAATTGATTAAACACCTCCAGCAGATTGATGTCGAAAATCAATATTTTATTTTTGTAAAAGATGGCGACGACGACGATTGGTATTCGCCTAGCAGTAATTTTCATTTAGTCAGAACAAAAAAAGCAGCTTACCATATTTGGGAACAATTTATATTGCCTATGGAAGTGGTTCGCCACAAAATTGATATCCTTCATTGTACCAGCAATACGGCTCCTCTTTGGATTACCACGCCATTGGTTTTGACTTTGCACGATATTATTTATCTCGAAAATTTTCGATTTGTTTCATACCAATCAACACTTTATCAGTTGGTTGGAAATTTTTATCGACGATGGGTTGTGCCTACTATCTTAAAAAAAGCAAAACGTATTATTACTGTTTCCAATTCGGAAAAGGACATAATTATCAGTCGCTACCCAAATTTGAAACACAAATTGTTTGTCATTTATAATGCCATGTCGGACAATTTTCTGGAAATCGACAAATCCAATTATTCTCAGGTAAAGGAAAAGTACAAGCTCCCGGAAGCGTATTTGTTTTCGTTGGGCAATACAAATCCAAAGAAGAATTTACCCAACGTATTGCGCGCTTACATTTTGTATCACAAGAGTATTTCCAATCCGCTGCCGCTTATTTTGGCCGACGAACCGCCCAACGATTTGTTTAAGTTGCTGAGTGTTAGCATTCCTAAAGAAGTGGAAAAGGATATCCGATTTATTGGCTACGTAAAAAATACGGATATGCCTTTGCTGTATTCGTTCAGTGAGCTGTTTATTTATGTCAGCTTGCGCGAATCGTTTGGAATTCCTATTCTGGAAGGTATGGCTGCCGGTGTGCCTGTTATCACTTCCAATGTAAGCTGTATGCCCGAAATAGCGCGTGATGGCGCTTGCTTGGTAAATCCTGAAAAACCACAAGAAATTGCCGATGCAATTCATAAAATACGGAATGATAAATTGTATGCCAACGATTTGATACTGAAAGGAAAAGTGCGAATTGAACATTTTGCATGGATCATTTCGGCAGCCAAAGTTTTGGAGTTGTACAAAGTACTTTATCTAGAAATCAAAGACCGAAAAAACAATCGTTTTATGCGGAAATTGGAACGGCTTTTATCAATCAAAAAAAACTAATAAGCCGGGCTAATCAATCCATATATTTTTTCAAGTAAAACCAATACCACGAAGAAAATAAATAATAAATCCAAGTAGATTCGTTTTATTTTTGAACTCCATTTTATCCCAAGATTGCTTCCCACAAGGCTTCCAATAGTAATTGGTACAACACAAGAAGGGATTATGTATCCAATTGTGAGCATATTTTCCGGCTGAATACTTGGCTGACTTAGCAGATTATTTACAGTAACACTTATCGAACTGATTAGAATTGTGGCCAAAGAAATGATTTTGGCTTTCACCATGGGGATTTTGTAACGAATGCTTAGCCAAGGAATAATAATGATACCTCCTCCCAAACCACTCAATACGGATACGAAACCCGATAAACTTCCTCCAACGATACTTTGTTTGACATTGATTTGTCCGTTTTCTTCTTTTTTCACTTTCAGTTCCAAATACAACTGGAACAAAATGTAAAACATTAAAAAAATGACAAGTATATTGAATACCGTTTTCGAATACCACGGCTGCATAACGATAAAATTCAAGCTCAGTTGGGCAACCACAGCGGCGGAAATACCAAAGGTGAATATTTCTTTTCGAGGAAAAATCCCTATTTTCTTATAGCCAATCACCGAAAAGCTGGAAGCGATCATAATAGCGAAAATACTGTTGGCAATCACATATTGTGGTATCGCTTCGGTGGGAATCCCATGACTGAACATGAGATACGGAAAAATCAAAATATAAAAAATGCCGCCTCCCACTCCAAGCATGCCAGAAAGCAATCCGCCCACAATTCCTAAAAAGATTAAAAAAGCAATTTCCATCGCGCAAAAGTACTTTATTTTTGATTCTATTTTTGAAAGCGCTGCTGAGCTGAAGTGATTTACTCTGCGGCAATTTCAGACCACAGTGCGGTCATATATATAGAAAAGCAAGCATTCACTTTTCTACTTACACACTTTATGATATGCTACCGAAAAGAGAGTTAAAACGGTCAACGTTATTTAGGCATCAACAATTCATCACTCATCANNCTTCAAAGCTCAAAATCATTCTTTTCGCCGGATTCTTTTTTCTCTTGCTTCAATCCTTGTGGGCGCAACTAACTGTAAATAGCTCCAAACCGCTCACCAACGAAAGATTGGAATTTATCTACGATGCCGGAAAAGGAAATAAAGCTCTGTTTGGATTGCATGAAGATTTGTATTTCCATGCCGGTTTAATCACTGAAAATAGTCGCGACGAAAAAGACTGGAAATTTGTGGTGGGAGAGTGGGGAAAAGACGATGAAATGGTGAAAATGACGGCACTGGGTGGCGATAAATATCGTTTTGAATTGGTGGTGGACAATTTTTTTGATTTCCCAAAAGAAACAGTAATTCAGCAGCTTGCCTTTGTTTTTCGAAATCAGAAAGGCGATTTGGTTGGTAAAACGGAAGCAGAAACCGATCTGTTGATTCCTGTGAATGGGTATAAAAATCCAACAAAAAGCAAAGCCAACTACCGCTTTGCAAAACGTGAATATCTTTCACATAAAATGAGCAATGGGCAGTTGCAGATTTATACCGATTACGGAAGCTATCTTTTTACTCCTTTTACTGATGAAATTTTGCATCTCGAATATCTTCCGGACAACAAACGCGTCGATTATCAGTCTGTTTCGGTAGTTCTAAAACCTGAAGAAGTTGAAACCAGTTTAGTAGATGCTTGCGAAGAAATCACCTTTATAGCCGGCGAAATCCAAGTCAATATTCAAAAATCGCCTTTAAAAATCTCCTATCAATATCGCTCCGATTTTCTTTTTGAAGAGGAATTGGGCTTTTTTGAACGTTCGGATAACAATGGAATACGGCTTAAATTAGGCGAAGGAGAACATATCTATGGAACCGGCGAAAGAGCTGTGCCAATGGATCGGAGAGGTTATCGCTTGGAATTGTACAATCGACCGGATTACAATTATGGTTTGAATGCACAAAATTTGAACTATGTACTTCCACTCATTTTATCTTCCAATAAATACTTGGTTTTATTTGATAATCCTCAAAAAGGCTATTTTGATATCGGCAATGCCGAAAAAGATATTTTAGAGTTTGGCGCACTAGGTGGACAAATGAATTATTACTTAGTTGTAGGCGATAAGTTTGAAGATATCAATACGAATTATTGCAAACTCACCGGTTTTCAGCCTCTTCCTCCGCGTTGGGCTTTGGGAAATTTGCAATCGCGTATGGCTTATCGTACCCAAGCCGAACTGGAAGGGATTGTAGATGAAATGCAGAAAAAAGATTTTCCGTTGGATGCCGTAATCATCGATTTTTATTGGTTTGGCGATAGCATCAAAGGCGGATTGGGAAATCTGAAATGGTACAAAAAAAATTGGCCTGAACCCGAAAAAATGATTGCCGATTTTAAAGAAAAAGGTGTTAAAACCATTCTTATTACGGAGCCAATGGTGATTGATACCGCTTATTGGTTTACGCACGGCGATACTTCAAATCTTTTTGCGAAAAACAGCGAAGGGAAAACCTATATCATGAAAGATTTTTATTTTGGTCCCGGCGCTTTGATGGATATTTTCAAACAAGAAACCAAAGATTGGTTTTGGCAACAATACGAAAACCAAATAAAAATTGGTGTAGCCGGTTGGTGGGGCGATTTGGGCGAACCCGAAACACATCCATCGGATATGATTCATGTGAACGGAACAGCGGATGAAGTGCACAATATTTATGGCCACGAATGGGAAAAAATGCTGTTCGAAAAATACCGCGAATTTTACCCAAATCGTCGGTTGTTTCATCTGAATAGAGCCGGAGCTGCCGGTTCGCAACGCTATTCTATTTTTCCTTGGTCGGGCGATGTTTCGCGCTCATGGAGCGGTTTGCAAGCTCAACTACCGCTTATGCTCAATATGAGTATCAGCGGTTTGGGTTATATCTCTTCCGATTTGGGCGGTTTTGCAATGGGCGAAAAAGACGAGGAACTCTATCAACGCTGGTTGCAGTTTGGAACGTTTAATCCGGTTTTTCGGCCTCACGGTTCAGGAATCCCGTCCGAGCCTATTTTCTTTAATCAAGAAACGCAAAATATTGTGCGCGAAACCATCAAACTTCGCTATCGATTGATGCCTTATATTTATACGCTGGCTTATGAAAATGCCGTTTTGGGAAAACCGCTGGTAAAACCGCTTTTTTATCTGGAGCCAGAAAACGAAAAGCTGTTGAATTATTCCGATGCCTATCTTTTTGGCGATGCCTTTTTGGTTGCTCCCATTGTTCATTCCGGTGTAAAAGAAAAGAAACTGATTTTCCCAAAAGGCGAATGGTACAATTTTTTTACCGACGAATTGATTGTGGGTGGAAAAGAAGTGTTGGTAGCTGTTGAAAAGGAAAATATCCCTGTTTTCGTAAAAGCTGGTTCAATTGTTTGCACCACAACCGATTTTAATTCGACCGATTACTATCCGCAAGATTTAACTGTGCATTACTATTTGGCAACAAACACCCAATCTTCCACCAAATTATTTGAAGACGATGGAGCCGATTCTAATTCCATGAGCAACGAAAAATATCAGCTTACGCGAATAGCAGCCAGCGATAATAAATACCTTCTTCATGTGATTTTTGAAAAAGAAGTAGATCATTTTCCAAGAGAAAATAGAGTCTTAAAATTAATCGTACATGGATGGAATTCAAAACCCGAAAAAGTGCTTTTAAATGGACGATTATTAAAAGCGAAAAACAAAAAAGGAGGCGACTATTTTTGGGATAAGCAAACAAAAAAGCTCGTGGTTGATAGTCAATGGAAAAATCAAGACTTGGATTTGCGCATCGAAAAATAAAAAAGGAATCGCTATTCATCCTACTTCATTGCGGTTTTGAAAAGGATGTGTTTTTGGCAAATTCAAGAAAATACATCATCGTTATAAGATTTTTAAGATAAACTAGATACGAATGAAACATTCACGACTAAAAAATTTTGACACACAGGAGGATGATTATCGTGGATGTTCCATGTGGCCAAAATATAAAATTATAAACACATGAAAAAACAAAAAAGCATTGCGCTGGTAGCACACGACAACAGAAAAAAAGATTTAATTGAATGGGTTCGTTTTAACAAGAAAAAATTGCGTAATCATTTGATCACCTGCACTGGAACAACTGGAAAACTGGTTGAGGAAGAATTAAATAAAGATATTCTGGGACATGAAATGGTGGTGAAAAAGATGAAATCAGGACCTTTGGGTGGCGATCAGCAATTGGGCGCAATGATTGCCGAAGGGAAAATTGATGTGATGGTCTTTTTTTGGGATCCAATGTCGGCACAGCCACACGATGTGGATGTAAAAGCACTTTTGCGACTCACCGTTTTGTACAATGTGGTAACTGCTTCGAATCGTTCAACAGCCGACTTTGTTATTTCGTCCCATCTTTTTGATGAAGATTATGAGGTTCGCTTAAAAGATTATTCGGCCTATATCCAGCGACCTATGGATTAATAAACTTGGTTTTTTGCGTGAACATTGAAATTTTAAAACGAAAATTTTTGATTTGAAAATCCAATTTTTTCTTAATTTTGAAGTGCGCTTATTTTATGAATATTTATTTGCAAAAAAGAAAGCGAAAAAATGCGCAAAAGATTTGATTATGAAAAAAATTAAAGTACTTTTGCAGCCCTGAAATTTAATCGTTATGGCTAAGAAAAGCAAAGAAGCAAGAGGACAAATAATTCTTGAGTGCACAGAGCACAAAGAAAGTGGTATGCCAGGCACATCACGTTATATTACTACAAAGAACAGGAAAAATACTCCTGCACGTATGGAATTGAAAAAATTCAATCCCATTTTGAAGAAAATGACTATTCACAGAGAAATTAAATAAGAAGTAATATGGCTAAGAAAGTAGTTGCAAGTTTACAAACTGCAGGAAAAGATTGGGCGAAAGTGATTCGTACAGTAAAATCAGAAAAGACAGGCGCTTATTCTTTTAAGGAAGAAATTCTTCCTATGGCTGAAGCGAAGAGAGTGGTAGCTCAACAATAATATTTCTGTTTGTAAAAAATAGAATGCCTTGTCTGTTTCGAATAGATAGGGCATTTTTTATATAATATATTGATTATGGGTATTTTATCGTTCTTCACAAAAGATAAAAAAGAAACACTCGACAAAGGTTTGGAAAAAACCAAGTCTAGTTTTTTTTCGCAACTCACCAAAGCGGTAGTTGGAAAATCGAAGGTCGATGATCAAGTACTCGATAATCTCGAAGAAATTCTCCTTTCGTCTGATGTAGGTGTTTCCACGACTCTGAAAATTATTGAGCGGATAGAAAAACGTGTAGCAGTCGATAAATACCTGGGAACCGCAGAGCTCAACCTGCTCTTGCGCGACGAAATTACCGCTTTGCTTGATGAAACGGAAAACCCAAATTTGAAAGATTTCGATTTTGAAAAGCAGTCGGAACCCTACGTGATTCTTGTTGTGGGCGTAAATGGCGTTGGAAAAACAACCACCATCGGAAAATTGGCTTATCAGTTTAAGCAAGCCGGAAAATCGGTTGTTTTGGGTGCTTGCGATACGTTCAGAGCCGCAGCGGTAGATCAGTTGGGGATTTGGGCAAGTAGAGTGGATGTGGCCATTGTAAGTCAGGGAATGGGTGCCGATCCGGCATCGGTGGCCTACGATACCTTGGCATCGGCAAAAGCAAAGAAAACGGATGTGGTAATCATTGATACGGCCGGCCGATTGCACAATAAAGTGAATTTGATGAACGAATTGGGCAAAATCAAAAAAGTAATGCAGAAAGTCATACCGACCGCTCCGCACGAAATTCTGTTGGTTTTGGATGCTTCAACAGGCCAAAACGCCATTGAGCAAGCCAAACAATTTACCGCAGCTACGAATGTAAATGCACTTGCTCTGACAAAACTAGACGGAACTGCCAAAGGCGGAGTGGTAATTGGTATTTCCGATCAATTCAAAATTCCGGTTAAATATATTGGTCTAGGTGAAAAAATGACCGATTTGCAAATTTTTAGAAGAAAAGAATTTGTCGATAGTTTGTTTGGCGAATAGGGCTTAATTTCTTTTTTCCCGACGCGTATTGGAAAACAGAATCAGAACGAAATTTTGTAAAATCAAATGATTATTTCTTGATTGTTTTCGAATAATGGCATCATCTTGGGATAGTTTTCTTTGAAATTCGAATATATAAATTCAAGTGGAACATCTTCGAATGAGCCATAATCTTCCAAATAAGTCATAAACGTATTTCCTGATTTGTCAAATTGTTGAAACAAAGAATCGTTTTCACCATCGAAATCTAAGGGGTGAACATTTAATTTGGTGCATAGTTCGATATTGAATGCCGGTGAAACTTTTAACCATTTATTGTTTAAGAATAAATCCACCATGCCATGAGGTGTAATTTCGTCGTTGCCAAACTTCTCTACAAATCGTTCTATCCCTATATGATTTTTTACTTTCGCCAAATGAAGTTTAGCCGGTATATTCAGTCCGCGCAGACAGCCAATCAGGAGTATTGATTTTTCGATGCAATGTCCATCTTTCTTGGATGCCACATAACTGGCTTTGTAATGCTCTTTTCGAAAACTAAGACGGTATGGATTGTATCGCCAGCCATCTCGTATTTTTAGATAAACCATTTTCGCAATTTCCTTTTCGGACAGTCCGGCATTCTGAAATTCGCTGATAATGTTTTGAATGGCTTTGTGTTTGAAATCAAAATTGTATGTTTCGGAAAGATAGTTTTTCATAGATGAGGGTTTCATAATAGCCAGAATGTTTCATCATTTGCTGACAGAAAGCTGGTTTATTTTTTTGGATTATATTTGAATTTATTCGATTGTAAATATACTTTTTTTCGTCCTTCTATAATTTGTTTTTATTTGCCAGATAGAAACCCTTGGCGCAATTCAGCATTTATTTTATCCTCGTGTTTGTTGACAGTTTCCTTGTTTCAAAAAATAAGCCTGCTAAAAATGAATTTTAGCAGGCTTATTCATTGTATCGAAATCCAATTATTCTTTTATTCCCATCAAATCAAAGATAAAAGCATCTTCCAAAGCAATTTCTTTCAATCGTTCGAAACGCCCTGATGCACCGCCATGGCCGAAGTCCATATTGGTTTTTAGCAGAAGCAGATTCTTGTCAGTTTTGGTAGCTCTTAGCTTTGCAACCCATTTTGCCGGTTCCCAATATTGCACTTGCGAATCGTGTAGTCCGGTAGTGACCAAAAGGGCCGGATAGTTTTTGGCTTCCACTTGATCGTAAGGCGAATAACTCAACATATAATCGTACGATTCTTTGTTTTTTGGATTTCCCCATTCGTCGAACTCGCCTGTTGTGAGCGGAATACTTTCGTCGAGCATGGTTGTAACGACGTCAACAAAAGGAACGGCAGCTATTACGCCTTTGTAAAGTTCTGGTTGAAGATTGATAATGGCACCCATCAACAATCCGCCGGCGCTTCCGCCCATGGCAAACAGGTGTTCGGGTGAAGTAAATTTCTCGGCAATAAGAAATTCGGCACAGGCGTTGAAATCGGTAAACGTATTCATTTTGTTGAACATTTTTCCTTCTTCGTACCAATAGCGACCCATTTCTTGTCCGCCACGAATATGAGCTATGGCATACACAAATCCGCGGTCAAGAAGCGTCAATCGGGTGGAACTGAAATAAGGTTCCATAGAATATCCGTAGGAGCCATACCCGTAAAGAAGCAATGGATTATTTCCGTTTGGATTGATATCCTTGCGGTAAACCAAAGAAATTGGAATTTTTGTGCCGTCTTTTGCTGTCGCCCACAAACGTTTGGCTTCGTAATTTTCGGGTGAAAAACCGCCCAAAACTTCTTGTTGTTTCATCAAATTCTTTGCTCTGCTTTCCATGTCATAATCGAAAGTAGAAGACGGTGTAGTTAAGGACGAATACCCAAATCGAAGTAGTTTTGTGGCAAAATCGGGATTGTAGTCGATGCTGGCCGTATAGGTTTCTTCGCCAAAATCGATGTAATGTTCTTCTTTGGTTTTGTTGTTGATGATACGGATATTTGTGAGCCCGTTTTCTTGCTCTTCGATGACCATAAAATCATTGAACAATTCTATTCCAAGCAACATCACTTTTTCGCGATGGGCAATTACTTCTTTCCAATTCAATCGCTCTGTTTTTGTTTCGGGAGTTTCCATCAAACGAAAATTTTTGGCTTCCAAATTGGTTAAGACATAAAATTTGTCGCCAAAATGATCAATGCTGTATTCCAAATTGGGTTCGCGTTTCTGAAACATACGGAATACACCATCCGGCTTATTGGCCTCTAAAATACGATATTCGTTTGATAATGTGGAGCTTGATCCGATTACCAAATATTTATCGGTTTTTGTACGATAGATAAAAGTGCTGAAAGTAGGATCCGTTTCGTTGAATACTTCAATGGTTTTTCCTTGATCGCCCAAGCGGTATTTGATAATTTTATCCGATCGCAAAGATTCGTCTTTGGTGGAGAAAAAAACGGTTTTATTATCGGCAGCCCAAACGGCATTTCCGGTGGTGTTTCCAATTTGGTCGGGAAGATATTGGCCGGTTTCTAAATTTAGGAAGCGAAGGGTATATTGCCTTCTGCTTACGGTGTCTTCGCCAAAAGACAAAAGTTTATTGTCGTCGCTTACGCTCAATCCTGCTGCAGAATAGTAGGCAAATCCTTCGGCCAGCTTATTTACATCCAACATGATTTGTTCAGCCGAATCGAGGCTTTTAAATTTTCGACAATAAATAGGATATTCTTTGCCCTCTTCAAATCGGGTATAATACCAATAATTGTTCTTGAAATAAGGAACCGAATTGTCATCTTGTTTGACGCGGCCTATCAATTCGTTGTAAAGCTTTTCTTGAAAAACTTCTGTATGCTTTAGCATAGCGTTGGTGTACTCGTTTTCAGCAGTAAGATATTGAATTACGGCTGAATCTTCGCGCTGATTGAGCCAATAATAATTGTCTATTCTGGCATGGCCATGAATAGTCATTTCGTGTGGAATAATTTTGGCAACTGGAGCTTGTATTTTGGCGTCGTTGCCCAATTGGCATGCGCTAAAAAGGAATCCAATGCTCATCAAAATAAAAATGATGGTCGATTTAAGATGAATGGTTTTCATGATTTTAAAGATGTTTATGTTTAAAAATTTTGTTTTTGCCAAATTTATCTTTCGAGCAAGCTCGAAAAATTTGTTCTTTTTTATCGAATAAATCGGTAATTGAATTCTCCAAAATAACCCAATTTAGTTGATAAGGCGATTTGTTTAGTTTCTACTGTTTCGTGTTTAATAAAAAAAGTAAAGTTAAGATTTTTAGTGACAACAAAACCGGCGGTACTAAAAATGCAATTCATCATTTCTAAATCAGAAAAAAAACAAATCAAAAAGGCCGTCTTATACTTCTTGAAAACTACGCTGTTGTTAACAATATGCTGTTTGTTACTTTGTTTTGGAGGCAATTGTCGATGGTATTTATAGCAGTAAATTCACAAAATAGAAAAGTGTCTAAAAATGCAGTGTATGAGATTACATAATACATTTAAAAATAGAAGTTTTGGCAGAGGAAAGAATAAATTTCTGATGATCGCCTTGATTCTGGTATCTTCTCTTTCTTTTGCGCAAACGACTCAGCAAGAGGAGATTCTGGATACCAACAATGCTTCGGCCACCGATACGGAATTGAAAAATGGTATTCTGAAAAATTGGTTTTTCGGACTAAACGGTGGAGGAACATTTATGCTCTCCAGTTTGCACGAAAAGCCTTATAGCTGGGCAGTGGGCGCTGTTCTTGGAAAACAGTTGAATCGAAAAGTCGGTATTCGCATCGATTATGTGTATGGAAAAATGCATTCGGAAGGTACATTTGCTGGTTTGACACTTGCCAATGATGTGGATTTTATGGATGCTTCTTTGCTTGGGAAATTAAGTTTGAATGATTTTGTTTTTACGAAATCACCAAAATTCTTACGCGAATTGTATATGTTTAGTGGAGGCGGTGTTACATTGTTCAATTCAAAAGTGGTGAATACAGCCACCAACACTTTTGTAATGGGTCAGGGGTATGATGCCACAGGAACTACAAAAACACAAATGGTCATGACTCCTTATGTACCACTTGGAGCCGGATTGGCATTCAATGCATTAAAATCGGGTCGCATTTTTGTAACGGCTGAATTTAGTTATCGTTATTCTCAAGACAATTTGCTCGACGGTGGTTTGAGCACACGGGCAACCAATTATACTTATACCTCTTTAGGAGTTGTATATACAATCGGCAAGTCCACATTTTCGGCACAAGAAATTACCTCGGATGTCATTCAAAAGAATGTGAAATCAGTAGTTGCCAAGGAAGTGAAAGACGAAATGACTGCTAAGCTGGATGCCGAAATTAGCCCATTGAAACAAGAAATGGCTTCACAATCGAAAGCCATTGCCGAGAATAAACAAGCTGTGGCAGTTTTGCAGGAAGAAATTGAAGCACGTGTTAATGCACTCAACGAATCCTTGAAAGAAGGAACCGTTAGCACCAAGTTGCCTGATGGTACATTACAAACAACTCCCGTTTCGCAAATGGCTGCCGGGACTATTCCAAATTTAACAAGCGTTTATTTTGCTTTCAACTCGCTATTTATCACTCCTGATATGGAAAGAGAAATTGCTGTTGTGGCTAAAATATTGAAGAAAAATAAAGGCTTAAAATGTGAAATCACCGGAAATGCGAGCAATGTTGGAAGTCCGGAATACAATTTAATGCTTAGTCAGAAACGTGCCGAGGCTGTTGCTAAATTGTTGGTCGACGAATTTGGAATTGAAGCCAATCGGTTAGTTGTGAAATCAAGTGGTTTAACAGATCCTTTAGCTAAAAATATCGAAAAAATTAATAGAAGAGTTGATATACAATTGTTTAGGTAATACAATTTTATAAGGAAAGAAAAGGCGGTCAATTTAGTTTCGACCGCTTTTCTTTTTTTCGGAAAGTAGGAATCAAGATTTCCTAGTTGAAAACCATATTTTCTTGCGAGGTTGTTTTTTCGCAATAATGACAATGCAGTTTAATCAATCCTTTCTCGTCGGTAAACACTTTAAATTTGGTAGGAACGGCTTGATGATTGGTGATGCATTTTGGGTTAAAGCATTTTGCAAACGACTGAATTTCTTTTGGAATTTCAAGCTTGTATTTGTTTGTTACTTTATAATTTTTTATCTCAATAAGTGTTGCTGTGGGAGCCACCAATGCAATTTTGTTTATCTCATCGCGTCCAAAATACCGATCGCCAATCTTAATAATCCCTTTACTTCCATACTTTTTGCTACTCATATTGGTTCCAAAATAAACCGGATTAGAGCTGGTGTCGAGTTTTAAAATCCGAATGGCAGTAAAAAGTTTGTTCGAAGGGATATGATCAATTACAGTTCCGTTTTCGATGGCTGCAACTTTTAATTCTTTTCGTAGTGAATTTTCCATTGTTTTCGTATTGATTATTTGTATCCTAAAATGGAAGCTATCAATGCTTCTCTTACATAAACGCCGTTTTTGGCTTGTTGAAAATAATAAGCTTTTGGGTTTTTGTCAACTGCTTCCTCAATCTCGTTTACACGTGGCAGCGGGTGCAAAATGCGCATAGAAGGTTTCGAATTTTCGAGCATTTCGTTTTTCAAAATATACGAATTTTTTACTCTTTCGTATTCCATCGGGTCGGCAAATCGTTCCTTTTGAATCCGAGTCATATACAAAATATCCACTTGATCAACAATTGCTTCAATGCTGGTATATTGATGATAATTTAATCCGGCATCTTTTATATATTTCTTGATTGCGCTCGGAAGTTTCAGCTCCTCGGGCGAAACCAAATGGAAAGTGGCATTGAATTGTGTTAGTGCAATTACTAGCGAATGAACAGTCCGTCCATATTTTAGATCACCCACAAAGGCGATGTGAATATTTTCGAGTGTTCCCTGCGTTTTTCGGATAGAGTACAAATCCAATAAACATTGTGTTGGATGTTGGTTGGCTCCATCACCGGCATTGATAATTGGAATTCCTGCCACTTCGCTTGCCCAGCGAGCACTGCCGTCGAGCGGATGACGCATCACTATCAAATCGGAATAATTGGCCACGGTTTTGATGGTGTCCATCAGCGTTTCTCCTTTTGATACGCTTGAACTGGCGGCATCTGTAAATCCAATTATTTTCCCTCCCAATTGCGAAATGGCGCTTTCGAAACTCAATCGTGTGCGCGTGGATGGTTCAAAAAACAAAGTAGCAATCACATGATTTTCTAAAATCTTTTGGCGGGGATTTTTTTCGAAATCTTCTGCAATGTCCAGTATCTTGATATACTCTTCTTTGCTGAAATCGTTGATTGAAATTAAACTTCTATTCTTCATAGGTTTTATTTTTTTGTTTAGGTTTTCTATTTCAAAAAAAATGGCGACTAAACAGCCGCCATCAAAATTTATTTTTTTAAATGGTATTTTTGAACAAAATCATCAATTATTTCAACCAAATCGGGTTGTCCTATTTCTTGCAAATCGTAAAAAACGCGGGTAGCCGGTTTATTAATTTTTATTTCGCGTTGCAAATCAATGGGAGTTCCAATCACTACACTGTCGCAGTCGGAAGTGTTTATGGTAGTTTCTAAATCCTTCAATTGTTGTTTGCTATATCCCATTGCTGGCAATAAAGTTCCAATATTGGGATAGATTTTGAACGTTTCGGCTAGTTTTCCAACAGCAAATGGGCGTGGATCTACCAATTCTTTGGCTCCAAATTTCATGGCGGCGACTGTTCCGGCACCAATTTTCATTTCGCCGTGCGTCAGTGTTGGTCCGTCTTCAACAACCAGCACACGCTTTCCTTTTATCAAAGATGGATTGTCCACTTTCAAAGGCGAAGCCGCATCCACCACAATGGCATTTGGTGCAACTTTTGCGATGCTTTCGCGCACAATTTGAATATTTTCAGGTGATGCGGAATCCATTTTATTGATAATTACCACATCGGCCAAACGCAAAGTTACTTCGCCCGGATAGTAATTTAATTCGTGTCCCGGACGATGCGGATCCACCACAGTGATGTTTAAGTCGGGTTTGTAAAATGGAAAATCGTTGTTTCCTCCATCCCACAAAATCACATCGCAACCGTTGGGATCGTTTTCGGCAGCCCGAACAATGGCTTCATAATCCACTCCGGCATAAATCACATTTCCTCTTACAACATGAGGTTCGTATTCTTCCATTTCTTCAATCGTACACTTGTGTGTATGAAGGTCTTGAATGTTTGCGAATCGTTGCACCTTTTGAGCTATCAAATTGCCATAAGGCATAGGATGCCGAATAGCAACTACTTTTAGGCCTCTTGCCATCAGCAATTCTACCACTCTTCGGGATGTTTGACTTTTTCCACAACCTGTTCTCACAGCGCCAACGGCAATGACTGGTTTAGAGCTTTTTATCATTGTGTCTTTGGGTCCCAATAGAATAAAATTAGCACCTGCGGCATTTACGCGTGCACTCATTGCCATAACCTTGGAATAAGAAACATCGCTGTACGAAAAAACACAATCGTCCACTTTTAACTCAATAATAAGTTTTTCCAATTCGGCTTCAGCAAAAATAGGAATTCCATTTGGATAGAGTGCTCCTGCAAGTTCAGAAGGGTACTTTCTGCCGTCGATATCGGGTATTTGAGCTGCAGTAAAAGCAACTACATGGTAGTTTTGATTGCCGCGGTAATAGGTGTTGAAATTGTGAAAATCTCGTCCTGCCGCTCCAATAATTAATACGTTTTTAGTCATCTGTATATAATTTGATTAGTGAGTTTCAGATGTACGCTTTTTATAAAAATGTGCTTCAAATGCTTTCTGATTGCTCTTTTGCTTCATTTTTATCCAAAGTATTAATATAGGTTTAATGGTTAGTCCAAAGGTAGTGGATTAAATGAGTCGAACAAATGAATTGAAGAAAATTTAGCATAAAAAAAGCGGTTGAATTTTCAACCGCTTTTTTTATATAAACGTTTTTTTTACATTTCGAAGTCGCCGTTGTCTTCTCCATTTTCTTGGTTTAGCTTTCTATCACGGTTTTTGTCCATGGTCATTTTTCCGAAACGATAGCTTAAGCTAAGCTGAAACATGCGCGTAACAGGATTGCGTTCGGTTACCAGTTCGTAATTGCTGCCGTAAGCTTCGTAGGCAAAACCACGTGTGTTGAAGATGTCTCTCACTCTTAGATTTAAACTGGCTTTTTTCTTTAAGAAATCTTGTTTTAATCCAAAATCGACTCCATAACGGGAAGAAATACTTCCTTGAGGCATTACTCTTGGGGCATCGTAGGTTGCCGACAACTGAGCAGATAAATTTGGATTGATTCTGAAATTATTGCTTGCTTTTACATTCCAAGTAAAACCTGCATTCGAAAGTTCAATACTTTCGCCGCTGGAGTAACTCAGTTGATAAAAATTGATGCCGGAGTTCATGCTCCACCATTTGTAAAATTGACCCGAAAACGTGAGCTCTCCACCGTACGATTCGCGTGAACCAATATTTTGATAGGTAATAGTCGAAACACCAAAGTCGTTGAGAAAGTTTACATTCTCGATCACATCGCTTACATAACGATAATAAAGTGTGGCATTCAACATGGATTTATTGATGTAGCGGGTATAGCCTGCTTCGAGTGCATTGATGTACTCAGGATTCAGATATGGGTTTCCTTGGCGAATATTGTACGGATCGCTCGAAACCCCAAAAGGATTCAGTTGACGAGAACCAGGACGATTTACTCTTCGGCTGTAGTTTAAGTTTATTTCATTGTTTTTGTTCAATTTTTGCAAAAGAAAAACACTTGGATAAATGCTGAAATAATTGCGAGGATA
>DMBV01000038.1 GCA_003445975.1 Bacteroidales bacterium | reverse complement strand
GCATGCATAAAAGGAGCCATTTGGTCATAGACTTCGGGCGCTTGCCAATAGGTTCTTTCTTCGGCTTGGAATCCAAAAGGAGTCAATGTGCGATTATAAGCACCGCTGCGAGCTACTCCGGCAGCAAATAAATCTGAATGGGTGAGTAAATTTGCGGTCATAAATGCGCCGTACGAATGACCGCCAACTGCACAACGGTTTGGATCAACAACTCCGCGGGCAGCTACATAATCTATTGCTGCTTTGGCATTTGCAACCAATTGTTCGATAAATGTGTCGTTGGGTTCTTGTTCGCCTACTCCAATAATCGGAAATTCTGTATTTTCAAGAATAGCAAATCCGCGATTTACCCAAAAAATGGGGGAGCCATAATTCACGCGCATAAACATATTTGGCGAAGTGCGAACTTGCCCTGCGGTGCTTGGGTCTTTAAATTCTCTTGGATAAGCCCACATCAACAATGGCAATGCACCGTCTTTGGTTTTATCATAACCGGCCGGCAAATAGAGTGTGGCACTCAAATCAACGCCATCGGCTCTTTTGTAGCGAATAAACTCTTTGCTTACGCCCGCCAAACTCTCATAAGGATTTGGGAAATTGGTAATTTGTTTCGGCGCAATTTTTTTAAATATATTCCGAAGATAATATTGCGGATTTTTATCCACCGATTGAATAGTAGTAAGCAAAAGCCCTTTTTTAATATCGAGCACATCTACGATGTTTTCGTAGCTTTCTTTTCCATCGGCACGCCAAAGTCGAGTAGCTATTTTCTTGCTAATATCAAAACGATCGATAAAGGGTTTATTTCCTTCGGGAGAATATCCTTCGCCAACCAGATACAAATATTTGCTGTCGGTGATCAAAAGCGTATTTTTTCCAAATTCATTTTCGGCAGTCACAAAATTTCCCGGATCGCTGTACAAATCTTCCGAACTTAAATCAAACAAAATTGTTGGATTTGTATTGCTTATCGAAGGATTGATTAAATAAGTCTTGGTATTTCTGTTTTTTGTCCAACGATCCGAAACAATGGCAATTTCATTGTTTCCCCAAGTGATTCTTCCAAAGCGATTTTTTGTAGAGATCAGATGTGTTTTGTTTGTCAAATCGAAAGGAAAATCGGTCGAAAAGACAGCATCGCGAAATTCGGCTTCTTTCTTTGGATCGCCTCCGTCCAATGCTTCTATCCAAAACAAACTGGCAGCCTTGTCGCTTCTCCAACTCAAACGTCTTGGTCCAACCTCAGTAGCATCAAAACCTTGCGTTGTTTCTTCAATCAATGGTAGTTCTTGNNATATATTCCCCATTGGGCGACAAATTAAAGTTGGTGTAAATTCCTGCTTTAGTGAGCGTTTGCGATGTCCCGTCAAGGTTTACACGAACCAGTATGGAGTTGGCAAAATAATCGAACAAATTTTCGTCGGTTCCATTTTGCAATAAATCCTGATAGGTTCTGGAAGGCGCGCGTTTGCCCAAATTTTCCTGAATTACCGGACCTGTTGGTGTTTCTGTAGCATCGGGCATTTCTCCACGATTTGGATTCACAAACGAGCAAAGCAGTGATTGACTGTCGGCTGTCCATTCAAACGGACTGCCGAAAACAGCATTCAATCCGCCTTTGCTCAGTGGTTTGGCTGTTTTGGTGGCTACATCAATCGTCCACAATTCAATTGTTTTGGGCAGTGTATTGGTAAATGCAATTTTAGTGTAATTGGGCGACCAAGCGACATTCGAGATTTGCGGATTCTTTGGCAATCCTTGAATGGCAAATTCTTCGCCTGTTGCTACATTTTTCAATGTTAGATTTTCGCTAAAACTGGCTCTACTCGAACCATTGTTTTTTGGATTGATACGCAAGCCGGCCAAGCGATATTCCGTTGCCGAAAGTTGTTCGATAGTAGAGTAGGCCGAACGCTCCATAAGCAGCATCCAAATTCCATCTTTGTCTCGGCTTACCGCAGGTGTTAGCGGACTATTCGCCAAATCCAAAATTTCTTTGGGTGGCAATTGATAGTTTAGGTTTAATTGTGCAAAGAGGCCAAAAGGCAGCACAAGAATCGAAATAAATAATAAAATAATTTTCTTCATTATGGTTTGGTTTTTTTTGAGTTTCAAAGATAGAAAAGAAATTGAATTTTTTCTGCTTGAAAGAAGAAGCTGTTGCAAGAAATAGACCACAATGTAAAATATTGGTTGAGAACGCTGAGTATATGAATGCTTTTGTACTTTTGTAAGCAAATGAAACATCCATTAGATTTAGTTTGAACCATTAGAGCAGTTTTTGCAAGGCGTTTCGGTAGAACGTATTGCATTGTGGAATCGGACTAAATTATAAAATTTTAGACAAATGAATAAACTATTTTTTGGTCTTTTTATGGCCGCTTTTGCATTGAATGCACATGCGCAAACGGAAGGATTTATTTTCGAAGGCGACTTAAGTATCAAAACGACCGGAGCTTTTTTGAAACTTCAGGGAGAAAATATTACGGATGTGAAAAATTTTCTTGAGCAAAAAGGAGTAAAAGGCTCGCCCTATTTGATGGATGAATTTGTGGACGGTTTTGTTGTGACCAACACGAACATCAAATATATAAACGTTCCATTACGTTACAATTTATTCAACGAAGAGATCGAATTTCGCAAAGACGAATCTGTTTTGGCATTGCAAAACCCGAACGATTATCGTGCGGTATCCATCGGAAATCAATTATTTATTTATTCGAGCTATCTAAGTTCAACCACTATTCGATCGGGTTATTTTGAAGTCCTGAATAATCAAAAGAACCTGTTGCTATTGAAACGATATGGTGTAGAATTGCTCGATCCTATTCCAACTAGAGGTTATGTGGAAGCGAAACCGGCTGAGTTTAAAAAACTTCTGGCACGTTATTATTTAAGATTTGACGAATCTCCGGCTCAGGAAATCACGAACCAAAAGGCTTTTATTTCCATGTTTGGAGAAAAGCGCCAATTCATCCTCGATTTGATAGACAAAGAACAGCTTAAATTTAAAAAAGAAGCCGATTTGGTGCGAATCGTTCAGTATTACAATTCAATACTTTAAGCCTGACAATACATTTTTTTCGTGGAGCAAGTGTGATTAGAAACTATTCCTTGCGGATTTAAGGATTGCCTGCAATTGCATTCATTATTTCTACAAAGGGCTAGGATTTTGTGAGGCGTTTAACTTCTTCTCCAAGGTTATTGTGCAAATAAAAAAGGCTGTCTGAAAAGACAGCCTTTTTTGCAATATCAAAACATTCGAATTTTTAATATCCTATATTTTGAACCATGTTTGAGTTGGCATTGATCTCATTTGTTGGGATTGGGAAAGCGAAATTATAGCTTCCGTAAACCGGGCCACCATGAGTTTGTCTTACTGGATCAACCAATGGAATATTTCTGCCGGTACGCGCTAAGTCGTCGAATCTGAATCCTTCGAAGCACAATTCTCTTCTTCTTTCCAACAAAATATTATCCTCATTAATAGCGGTATAAGCAACGGCTCCTCTATTAGTAGGAATTAAATTCAATTGGGTTAAAGCATTTGGATCGGCAGCATTAATTCTAAATAAAGCTTCAGCATAATTCAAAATCACTTCTTCGTAGCGAATCAAGAAAATATTGTTATCGAATGTCGAAGAACGATATTTTCCAACGTTTCTAAGCTTTGTCAAAACGGT
>DMBV01000032.1 GCA_003445975.1 Bacteroidales bacterium | reverse complement strand
GGAATGCTGTCTTTTGTGATTGCATTTATTCTTGTTCTGATTTATATGGTGCTTTACTACAATCGTGCTGGATGGATTGCCGACATAGCCCTGATTACTAATATTTTATTCATCTTTGGTGTTTTAGCCTCACTCGGTGCGGTATTAACCTTACCAGGTATTGCCGGTATTGTATTAACGCTTGGTATGGCTGTGGATGCAAACGTTATTATTTACGAACGTATCAAAGAAGAATTGCGACTCGGCAAAGGAGTTCGTTTGGCAATCACTGATGGATATAAAAATGCGTACTCGGCGATTATCGACGGAAACGTTACAACCTTGCTCACCGCAATTGTTTTATATATATTCGGTAGCGGCCCAATTCAAGGCTTTGCTACTACTTTAATAATTGGTTTGTTAACTTCTTTATTTACATCAATCTTTATTTCACGTCTAATATTTACGAAATTATTAGATAATAATAAAGCGATTAAATTTAGCAATTCGAAAACAGAAAACTTTTTATCCAATACCAATTTCGATTTTATTGGCAAAAGAAAAATTGCCTACATCTTTTCTGGCGTCCTAATTGTTTTTGGATTGGGTTCCCTGATTACAAAAGGTTTAAGTTATGGCGTCGATTTCTCCGGCGGACGTTCTTACGTTATTCGTTTCGACGACAATGTAAATACCAACGATATTCGCAAAGCTCTGACAGCATCTTTCGGTTCTGCACCTGAAGTGAAAACTTTTGGCCCTGATCGTCAGGTAAAGGTTACAACACGGTTTATGATTGATGAGGAAGGTGATAATGTAGATGAAATTATTCAAGGCAAATTATTTGACGCATTGAAGCCCTTCTACAAGAAAACAATCAATTACCAGCAATTCACCAGCACAGATGGCGAAAATGCTTTGATTGGAATTCTAAGCTTACAAAAAGTGGGGCCAACAGTTGTGGACGAGATTGTCCGCGGAGCTGTTCTGGCTATTTTCTTCGCATTGCTCATCATCTTAGGCTATATCACCTTACGCTTTAAGAAATGGCAATATGGTGTAGGTGGCGTCATTTCATTGACTCACGACGCATTGGTAACATTAGGTCTTTTCTCCTTGTTCGATGGTATATTACCATTCAGCATGGAAATTGACCAAGCATTTATTGCAGCAATTCTAACAATCATTGGATATTCTATCAACGATACCGTAATTATCTTCGACCGTATCCGTGAAAACATGGGATTGCACAAGAAAGCCAGTCTGAAAGACAATATGAATCATGCGATGAACAGCACTTTGGGAAGAACAATGAATACAGCCGGAACAACCCTGATTGTTTTGCTTGCCATCTTTATTTTAGGCGGTGAAATTATCAGAGGTTTTACCTTTGCTCTTTTGATTGGTATTGCCATTGGAACCTATTCGTCGGTGTTTAATGCTGCTCCGGTAGCTTACGATTTACTCGGCGGCGATAAAAACAAAGAGCTAGCCGACAAAATAATTAAGAAAATTTAATTATAAATTTTGCTAACAGAAAAAAAGTCCCGTCATTCGTTTCGGGACTTTTTTTATTTTTGCACTTAAACAAAATCAAATGTCGCATTCCATGCTTCTCTTTCTAGATATCAGCGGTGGCGAGTTGGCCGTAATCGTTTTNNTCGCCTGTTTTTGCTTCTATTCATTATCGGTCTGTCCATAAATAGTTTAAATGCTCAAAATAGAATTATAAAGAGTGCCGATTTGGCCTTTTCGCAGGAACGCTACAAAGAAGCCATTGCAAAATACCTAAAAGGATTCAAAAAACTCAAAAATAATAAAATCGAAAAAGAGCGAGTAAACATTCAAATAGCAATCTCCTATTATAAAATGGGCGATTTAAGAAGAGCCAAATCGTCCTATTCGCTTTTAATTCGTTCAAAACTACATGAGAAAAAGCCTTCACTTCTGCTCGAATATGGAAAGATATTGATGAGTTTGGAAAGTTACGACGAGGCACTTAAACAATATGAAGCTTATCATCTACTCCAACCAAACGACCCACAAGGAGAAATTGGTATCGAATCGGTCAAGAAAATTAAATATTGGAAAGAAAATCCGATCCCCTATTCTATCGAAAATTTAAAAAAAATAAATACGCGTTTTAGCGAATTTTCGCCCGCTTATTACGACCCAAATTTCCAAAGCATTGTTTTTACGAGCAACCGCGAAGAAGCTTTTGGAAAGGAAAAAGATGGATGGATAGGAATGGATTTTAGCGATTTGTTTTTTAGCCGTATCGACAGCAAAGGCGAATGGACAAGCCCCGAAACGATTGACGATACAGAAACAATCAACACGGCCGCAAACGAAGGCCAAGCCATACTGAACGAACGTTTTAATACGATGTATTTTACGCGCTGTTTACGATCAAATTCCAATCCAATGGGCTGTATGATTATGGAAGCAAGCAAAGCCGGNNCGCACGCTCATTTTTTCGGCCGATTTCAAAAACGGATTTGGTGGACAAGACTTATACATTGCCCAAAGAAAAACAAAAAACGATCAATTTAAATTTGCGCTAAACTTAGGATCCAAAATAAATTCGTCGGGCGATGAACTTTTCCCCTATTTGCGTGCCGACAGCCTGCTCTATTTTGCCTCAAACGGCCGAATTGGTCTAGGCGGCCTCGATATTTATCGCTGTATTTTGAAAAACGATACAGTCTTTGCCGAAGCTGAGAATATGGGTTTTCCCATCAATACATCGGCCGACGATTTTGGGATTGTTTTTCATCCAAATCAATTCGAAAGTGGATTTTTTTCGTCGAATAGAGTAGGTGGAAAAGGAAACGAAGATATATATTCATTCAACCTGCCGCCCATCGAATTTGCTATCCATGGAACTGTAATCGACGATTATAGTCTTCAACCGATTGGCGAAATGGAAATTCTGCTGATCGATTCCAAACAAAACAAAGTTTCTACCAAAACCAACGCCTTAGGACAATTCAATTTTGCTTCCTCTGTGGTTCAAAAAAACATGGAGTATCAACTTGTTTTTGAAAAAGAAAACTATTTAAGACAACTCATTTCTGAATCGACGAAAGCAATAGAATACAGCAAAACGTTTGAAGAAGTAATTCGCTTGCAACGCATTCCGGAAAAATCGGTTTTGCTTCCCGAAATCCTTTTCGATTTAGCCAAATGGGATTTGAAACCGCTTTTTGAAGATTCATTGAGAGGATTAATAGCAACAATGGATGCAAATCCGGGTTTAGCAATAGAATTGGGCGCACATACCGATTCACAAGGAAATGCGGAACAAAACGATGTTTTGAGTCAAAAGCGGGCCGAATCGGTGGTGAATTTCTTAATCGAAAGAGGCATCGATCCTGAAAGATTAGTCGCAAAAGGATATGGAGAACGTGTTCCACGCTCTTTGGAGAAAACCATCAGCAAGAACGGGTTTAGCTTTACTCAAGGAACTACATTGAACGAAGAATATATCAACCAACTTTCGGAAAAGGAAAAAGTGTTGGCTCATGAATTGAATCGTAGAATTGAATTTCGTATCTTGAGAAGAAACTACCAGGCAAAAGACTATCGACTCCAAGAAACAAACCTGAATATTGCCTTGGCCGATGCAGACAAAGAGAAGATTGTACAAATTGATTTACTCGCAAAAGATATGTGGGAAATGCCAGCAAAAATCAACAATTTCCCCGAGCGGCTTATCTATACTCCTCTCACACAGCTTAATACCATGAGTGTTGAGTTTGCGTTAAAACTTTTGCAAGCAGGAATTATCTCGAAAGATGATTTTGAAGGCGATGCTGAGAAATTAATTCAAGTAGGAAATATTGCACATAAATCGGTCATCATTCTGAAAGAATTGAGTATCGGAAACAAAAAAACAGCAAATGTAAAAGTCTGGATTTGGCACAATTCCCTATATCCATTTCTCATCAATACGGAAACATTAAACCGCTTTGGGAAAGCCGAAATCGATTCAAAAACGAATAAAACATTGATTTTCAAATAGCATGAACAGCTCACTGAAATACACCAAACGCGGCGTTTCGGCATCAAAAGAAGATGTTCATGAAGCCATAAAAAATATCGACAAAGGTTTGTTTCCCAAAGCTTTTTGCAAAATTATTCCGGATTTGCTCGCCAACGATCCCGACTATTGTTCATTGATGCATGCCGATGGCGCCGGCACAAAATCGTCGCTTGCCTATTTGTATTGGAAAGAAACAGGCGATCTTTCCGTTTGGAAAGGCATTGCGCAAGATGCAATTGTGATGAATCTGGACGATTTGCTTTGTGTTGGAGTTACTGAAAACATTTTGCTTTCCTCTACCATCGGCCGCAACAAAAATCGCATTTCCGGCGATGTAATCAAAACCATTGTTGAAGGCACAGAAGAATTCCTAAGCCAAATGCGCGATTTGGGAATTTCGATCTATTCTACTGGTGGCGAAACAGCCGATATCGGAGATTTGGTTCAAACTATTGTGGTCGATTCGACCGTAACAGCTCGACTAAAACGCGCCGAAGTCATCGACAATAAAAATATTCAAGCCGGCGATGTCATTGTTGGCCTTTCCAGTTTTGGGCAAGCAACCTACGAAACACAGTACAATGGCGGAATGGGCAGCAATGGACTTACTTCGGCTCGCCACGATGTGTTTGCACATTATCTGGCCGAAAAATATCCGGAAAGCTACGACAACTCATTGCCCAAAAATTTGATTTACGCCGGAAATATGAAACTGACTGATACGACTGAAATTGAAGGTGTTGATGCCGGAAAACTTGTTCTTTCGCCCACCAGAACCTACGCGCCTATCATCAAATCAATATTGAATCGATACCGAGATCAGATACATGGTATGATTCATTGCAGCGGAGGCGCCCAAACCAAAATATTGCATTTTGTCGACAATCTGCACATTATTAAAGACAATCTGTTTCAACTAGCGCCCTTATTCAAATTGATACAACAACAATCCGGAACCGATTGGAGCGAAATGTACAAAGTTTTCAATATGGGTCACCGAATGGAATTGTATGTTCCTGAAAAGATTGCCGAACATCTTATTCAAATTTCGCGTTCTTTCAATGTGGATGCGCAAATTGTTGGTCGCGTGGAAAATTCGCCATCCAAAAAATTGACAATCAAAAGCGAATTTGGCCACTATATTTATCACGAATCGTAAAAACACATTCGCCGATTCTAAACTAAATTTCCTCAAAACGAAAACCAATCCCTATGCAAAGAATAATCGACCGCTTTGTCAGATACATTCAAATTGACACACAATCGGATCCCGAAAACCCGGCTTTTCCTAGCACCGATAAACAATGGAATTTGGCGCATCTATTGACCGAAGAACTAAACGAAATTGGAATGCAAGAAGTGAGCCTCGATGAGAATTGTTACTTAATGGCCACCCTTCCATCCAATGTTGATTTTCCAGTACCTACAATTGGTTTTATTGCTCATTTAGACACAAGTCCTGATTATTCCGGAGCAAATGTAAATCCTCAATTTTTCCCGAATTACAAAGGACAAAGCTTGGTTTTAAACGAAAATTTCAGCTTGACACCCGACTTATTTCCCGAACTTTTGCTATATAAAGGTCAAACCATCATCACAACCGACGGAACAACACTTTTGGGAGCCGACGATAAAGCAGGAATTGCCGAAATTGTTTCGGCCATGGACTATTTAATCCAGCATCCGGAAATTGAGCACGGAAAAATACGCATCTGCTTCACTCCCGACGAAGAAGTGGGCAAAGGTGCTCATTTATTCGACATCGAAAAATTTGGAGCCGATTGGGCCTACACGATGGATGGAAGTCAGGTGGGCGAATTGGAATATGAGAATTTTAATGCGGCGAAAGCAAAAGTAAGCGTCCGCGGAAAAGCAGTTCATCCGGGTTATGCAAAAGGAAAAATGGTAAACTCCATTTTGATTGCAAACGAATTTATTTCGGCTCTGCCAAAAAATGAAATCCCACAAGAAACGGAAGGATTTGACGGATTTTTCCATGTTCATGATTTAAAAGGCGATATCGAAAAAACTGAATTTCAGTGTATTATAAGAGATCACAACAAAGACGAGTTTGAAAAACGTAAAATTTTGTTTCTGAAAATCGCCGACAACTTAAACCTAAAACTAGGCGAAAGATTGGTGGAAGTAGAACTATCGGACCAATACTTCAATATGCGCGAAAAAATTGAGCCGGTCATGCAGATCATAGAAATTGCCGAAAATGCAATGCGAATGGCAGGAATTCGGCCTGTAATTCATGCAATACGAGGAGGAACCGATGGAGCGCAACTGTCGTACAAAGGTTTGCCATGTCCCAATATTTTTGCCGGTGGCCACAATTTTCATGGTCGTTATGAATTTATCGCTGCCGAATCAATGAAAAAAGCCACCGATGTCATTGTAAATATTGCCAAATTAACAACCGAAAAGGCAAATAAGAAATAGGCATTCCGTTTCCTTTTGCTATTTTTGCGCAAACAATAAATCCGTATGGAAGAAAAAATAAATGTTCAGGTTTCGTCCGAAATTGGCGAATTGGAAGCCGTGATACTACACACTCCTGGTAGTGAAGTAGAAAATATGACACCTCAAAATGCCGAAAGAGCACTCTATTCTGATATTCTTAATCTCACCATTGCATCGCAAGAATACAGCGAATTGGAACAGCTACTCAATAAACTCACGCGTACATTTCAGGTGAAAGATTTATTGACTGAAATATTGGAAAATGACAGAGTACGCGAAAGCATGGTTCAACGTATTGTTCGAAACGAAAACCTAGAAGCCTATGAACCTTTCTTAATGGATCTAAGCACAAAAGAATTGGCACGCCAACTCATTGAAGGTGGCGAAATGATAAAAAATAATCTGACTCGTTTTATGGATCCCGAACGTTTCGGCCTAAGACCCCTGCACAATTTCTTTTTTACGCGCGATGCTTCAATGACAGTAAACAACAAAGTTCTAATCGCCAAAATGGCTAGCAAAGTGCGCGACAGAGAATCACTGATCATGGAAAATATTTTCGATTTCCATCCGCTTTTCAATGCTAAAACCATAAATCCATTGAGCTTTGCAGGGAAAACAGACGAAATCACCATCGAAGGAGGCGATGTTTTGGTTGCGCGCGAAGATATCCTTGTCATTGGTCTGGGTCCGCGAACAACTACTCAGGGTGTGGATTTTGTCATTGAATGTTTGAAAAATACCAAAGAAAGAAGACATATCATCGTACAAGAACTTCCACATTCGCCCGAATCTTTTATCCATTTAGATATGGCGTTTACTTTTCTGGATAAAGATAAATGCATGATTTACGAACCCATTATTTTACAACAAAATCGCTTCCGAACTATTCATATTACCATCGACAATGGAAAAGTTGAAAACATCCATGAGGTGAAGAACATACTTTCGGCTTTAAAAAAATTGGGAATGGAACTTGAACCCATTATGTGTGGTGGATCAACAGACACTTTTTCGATGGAGCGAGAACAATGGCACAGTGGAGCCAACTTCTTTGCCGTGGCGCCCGGAAAAGTAATTGGGTATGGTCGAAATGTTTATACCATAAACGAATTAAACAAACATGGTTTTGAAATACTCAAAGCACAGGATGTGATTCAAAACAAACTGAATCTCCAAGATTATAAAAAGTATGTAATAACCATCGAAGGCTCCGAATTGGCGCGCGGTGGCGGCGGAGCCCGATGCATGACTATGCCACTTGCCAGAAAAGCCGTAAATTGGTAAACCATGGAAATAAAAGGCAAATTATATTTAATCCCCAATACGCTTGGTTCCGACGATCTGAAAAATGTTTTGCCCGATGGTAATTTTATGGTGATTCAAAACATCAAAACATTTATTGTGGAAGATTTGCGCACTGCACGCCGTTTTCTAAGCAAAGCCGGCTGGAAAGGAAATCTGGATGAGCTTAGCTTTTTTGTTTTGAACGAACATTCCAAACCAAATGAAATAAGCAATTATCTTGAACAAATAAAGCATGGCGAAAACATTGGTTTACTTTCTGATGCCGGACTTCCATGCGTTGCCGATCCAGGAGCCGATATTGTTGCAATGGCTCAAGACCAAAATATAAAAATCGTTCCTTTGGTTGGGCCATCGTCCATATTCTTAGGATTGATGGCTTCGGGATTCAATGGTCAGAATTTTGCCTTTGTAGGCTATCTTCCTCGCGAACAAAGCGAACGAAATAAGCGAATAAAAGAATTGGAAACTCGAATTTTTAAAGAAAATCAAACTCAGATTTTTATCGAAACCCCCTATCGAAACAACCAAATGCTCGAAAGTTTGATCAATCAATGCAATGGCTTTTCCAAAATTTGCATTGCCTGCGACATTAGTTTGAGCACAGAATTGATTGTAACGAAAAGCGTGAGCGATTGGAAAAAACAAAAACCGCTCCCCGATTTACACAAGCGGAATACTATTTTTCTTTTATACAAATAATGCACGAGGCAAATACAGCCTCCTATTGTACCACTTAAAGCTCAGATTGAACGAGTCCGTTTTTCGCAAAACAGTCCACATATTTCATGTCCTCGCCCAGAATATGATTGTGAAGCCAATCTTTTAAAAAAGCAAAAATACTGATCGACAAGGTAATTTGACCGGCATCGAAAGCATTTTTAAATTTTGATATTTCCTTTACAAAAGTCTGATGAATCTCGCGGTGTTTCTGAGCTTCCACATAATCGAACAATTTAAAATATTTCTCTTCGGTTTTAAAATGCGAAAATGCATAAGAAGAAAGTTCATTGAGAATTTGACCCAAAACAGCATTTGCTTGACCCTGTTTCATGGCATCAAAAAGTTTGTTTATCAATTCGACGAGTTTTTTATGTTGATTATCAATCTCTTGAACACCAACACTGTATTCTGTTTTCCATTTCAATAATGACATAATTTCACTGGTTAAGTTAATCTTGCTCAAAAGTAATAAAAAATTGTAAAGCAATAAATGAGCGAAAGCAAAGAATATTTTTCTTTTTCTTGAAATTGATTCTACATGAAATCGCAAACTTCTTCCTTATTATGGCTAAAGGAAGAGTTGATTTTCATCTTTCTTCTATTCTATTTGGCGATGACCTTTCCAACCATAATACACCAAATAGACATAACTGGCCATCGGAACAAAGAATGAAAGCTGAACACCCACCAGATCGGCCACAGCGCCTTGAATTGGAGGCAAAATTGCACCACCAACAATAAACATAACCAAAATAGAGGAACCTTGGCTCGTATATTCGCCCAATCCTTTGATGGCGAGGGTAAAAATATTTGACCACATAATTGAATTGAAGATACCAATTCCCAAAATAGCCCACATAGCCCAAAGATGGCTGCCAAAAATGCCCACAAACAGAAGTGCGATGGGTGCCAAAGCAAAAACGGATAATGTTCGGCCTGGAAGAGAACGGCCAATTATAAAAGCAAAATAATTAAGAATTAAGAAAACAAGATAGGGAATTACTTTTTCGAAGCCGATATTTGTTTTAAGATAAACCGCCAAAAAAACCACTGCAAATGCGAGCAAGGAAACAAAAAACATACTTCCATATTTCTTTCTTTTCTCCATTTGGCTTAAAGAAATGGCGCCTAAAAACCGGCCTATCATCGCACCGCCCCAATAGAAAGCCACAAACGGACTTGCATTGGCTTCGTCGAAACCGGCAATTTTTTCTAAACCCAGAAAACTAATTAAAAAACTGCCAATGGCGACTTCGGCTCCAACATATAAAAATATTGCCACAGCACCCAATCGCAATTGATTAAATCGCAATGCACCTGCACCTTTGATAAGTTTATTATCGTTCACAAATTGCGGTAATTTTGTTCCCCAAATCACCAAAGCCAAGATCAACAAAAGGACGGTCAAAACCAGATAAGGAACCACCACCGATTCGGCCCCGTTCTGTACATTTTTGAAATATTCGAAAATAAAAAAACCACCTAAAATTGGACCAATAGTAGTTCCAAAAGAATTAAAACCTTGCGAAAGATTCAATCGCGAAGAAGCACTTTGTTCAGATCCAAGGATTGCAACATAAGGATTTGCCGCAATCTGAAGCATGGCAAATCCAAGTCCCAACACAAACAAGGCCGAAAGAAAAAAGCCGTACATCTGAAAATGCGCTGCTGGATAAAACAAAAGCGTGCCCATAGCAGAAATCAATAGTCCTAAAATCAAGCCATTTTTGTATCCCATCCTATTTATCGGATCGCCGGAAATCATTGAAATCAAAAAATAAATAAATCCGCCAATAAAATAAGCACCAAAAAAAGCCAGTTGAACAAGCATTGCTTCCAAATAAGATAAATCGAACACGCCTTTTAAGTGCGGAATAAGTATATCGTTCAAAACAGTGATAAATCCCCACATAAAAAAAAGAGAGGTAAGTAAACTCAGCGAGAAACGGCTAGATGATTTTAATTCTTTTGTCATGTTTGTATTATTTTGCAAACAAATGTAAACAATTAGGCGTATCTCAACAAAAGGCCATTAAAAACTAATCTGCAGAATGCCATCGATTTCCGAAAAATGTGAATCAATTTTTATATTTTTGCACCAAACACTTCACCTATGATCTCGAAAAGGAACTCTATTTTGCTTTGGATTTTTGCGGTAATTTTCACTTTAGGTATTGCCGTTTATCAAAGAATGACCGGACCAACGCATCCAAAAAATGGTGGAATTGAACTCAATAAGCAACTCTATAAATACAAACTGCTTACTTCGTTTGGCGGCGAGGGTGATGCCCCACTTACTTTGCGCGTTCCAGCTCCAATAAACGGATTGGTTAAATATCGTTTTTTCCGAAGCGATGAAGAATGGAAAGGAATTGAAATGCAACGCGAAGGCGAAAATCTTGTTGCTTTTTTGCCCCATCAACCACCGGCCGGAAAATTAGAATACATGGTTTCGCTGGAACTCGACGGACAACACTATTTTCTTGCCGAGGAGCCGGTTGTGATTCGGTTTAAGGGCGGCGTTCCACTAATTATTCTGATTCCCCATGTCATTTTAATGTTCCTAGCCATGCTCTACTCCACCCGAACTGGTTTGGAAGCAATGGGCAAAGGACACAGAACTTTCAATTATACTCGAATTACTGTTATCACTTTAGGAATTGGAGGAATGATTCTTGGGCCAATAGTTCAATGGTATGCCTTTGGCGATTTATGGACAGGCTGGCCTTTTGGAAGCGACTGGACCGACAATAAAACCTTGGCTGCATTTGTATTTTGGGTGATTGCTTTTTTTGTATTGAAAAAAAACAAGAACAACCGACTTTGGCCTGTTCTCGCTTTTGCTACTTTGCTTGCAATCTATTTAATTCCTCATTCCAAAGGAGGCTCAGAATTGGATTATAAAACAGGTGCTGTAACAACAGGAATGAAGGAATAATGCCAAAGGAACGGCAGTTTTTTTGAATCTGAATACGATTTCCGAACATTCAAATACACAACCAAAACTGAATGAAAACCGGATAAATAGCTCAAGCAGTTTACTATTTTATTGATTCTAAAAATAGAAGATTGATACTGAATTTGAATTTGAAAATTGATTTGTTGTGCTATTTTCTTATATTTGTAACCCAAATTGAACTTCAAAAGTTGGATTCATCATGCAAAATCCAATAGTTGAATTCGGTTTTGTACAAACGTTCTAATAAAAATTTGTTACCCATGAAAAAAGCAATTGTTCTTCTTAGCGTATTATTTTATACCAGTCTGAGTGTTTTAGCACAAACTACACCACCTGCACCGCCAGTTAATCCGAATGCTCCTATCCTATTCATAGAAGAAACCTTGTTTGATTACGGAACCATCGAAATGGATGCCAACGGAGTTCACAATTTTATTTTTAAGAATATTGGAAAAGAGCCTTTGGTGTTGTCCAATGTACAATCCTCATGTGGATGCACCGTTCCCACTTGGCCAAGAGAGCCGCTAATGAGTGGCCAACAAGATACGATAGTTGTAAAATACGACACACATCGCTTAGGTCGTTTCAATAAAACCATTAGTATTTTTTCGAATGCTCAAAAACCATTGGTTGTAGTGCGCATACAAGGTGAAGTGATTGCAAAAGCCGCTCCACTCCAATAAATCAACAAATCATATATATTCGACGAGAATATATTTCGCATTCTATATCTTACTTGCAAAAATTTTCAGACCTTTGCAGCGATAAATTTTCGTTGCAATCAGACTAAACCATAACATCATGCCATCTATATCAAACAAAGGAAAAAAAATGCCGGAATCGCCCATTCGAAAATTGGTTCCATTTGCCGAAAAAACAAAAAAAAGAGGCATACACGTTTTTCACCTTAACATTGGTCAACCCGATATTAAAACTCCCGAAGTAGCTTTGGATGCTATCCGTAACTACGATCACAAAGTAGTGGAATACAGTCATTCGGCCGGAAATGCCAGCTACCGCGAAAAGCTTACAAAATATTATAAATCAAAAAACATCGATATCCATGCGGATGAAATTATCATCACCACAGGGGCTTCCGAAGCGATATTGTTTGCCATTCAAAGCACCATGGATCCGGGCGATGAAATAATTATTCCAGAACCATTTTATGCCAACTACAACGGATTTGCCATCAATTCTGGCGTTACAGTGAGGCCAATCAAGAGCAATATTGAAGGTAGATTTGCACTTCCTCCTATTTCGGAATTCGAAAAAGCGGTAAATGCCAAAACCAAAGCAATCATGGTTTGCAATCCAAATAATCCTACCGGATATTTGTACAGCCCAGAGGAATTGAATACACTGAAAGAAATTGCACTAAAACACGACTTATATCTGATTGCCGATGAAGTGTATCGCGAGTTTGTGTACGACGGAAATGTTCATCATTCGGTTATGAATCTGAAAGGCTTGGAACAACATAGTATTTTAATCGATTCTGTTTCAAAAAGATACAGTGCATGTGGTTTCAGAATTGGATGTATCATTTCGAAGAATAAAGAAGTCATGGCAACAGCCATGAAATTTGCACAAGCGCGTTTAAGTCCTCCTTCGTTTGGTCAAATTGCCAGCGAAGCAGCTCTGGAAACTCCACAAAATTATTTTGAAGACGTATTGGTTGAATACACAAATCGCAGAGATATTGTGGTAGAAAAAATAAATCAGATTCCGGGTGCATTTTGTCCAAATCCAAAAGGAGCATTTTATGTAGTAGCCCGTCTTCCGATCGACGATTCTGACAAATTTTGTCAATGGCTGCTCGAGGATTTCAGTTTCGAAAATCAAACGGTCATGTTGGCTCCTGCAAGTGGTTTTTATTCTACTTCCGGCTCAGGCAAAGATGAAGTGCGTATTTCGTATGTTTTGAAAGTAGAAGACTTAAAAAGCGCGATGAACGTTCTGGGTGAAGCCTTGAAAGTATATCCGGGAAGAACAATCTAAGATTATCTATTCAAAGAAAAAGCCCAATGTCTAATCGAGCATTGGGCTTTTTTATTTAAAGTCCAAATTCGATTTTTATTTTGTCCACATAATCTAATTTTTCCCAAGTAAACAGTTCGACTTCCACTTCCCGTTTTCCGGAATAAGGAGATTCAAAAGTCTTTTTAATCACTTTAGGCTCGCGACCCATGTGACCATAGGCAGCAGTTTCCAAATAAATTGGAAGGCGCAGTTTCAAACGTTCTTCGATAAAAGCCGGACGAAGATCGAAGAGTTTTTGAATTCTCTTTGAAATTTCGCTATCGCTTAGCTGAACATTCGATTTCCCGTAGGTATTTACAAAAACGCCCACCGGTTCGGCAATGCCAATGGCATACGAAAGCTGAACGAGCATTTCGTCGGCCACACCGGCTGCAACCAAGTTTTTTGCAATATGTCGGGCAGCATAAGCAGCCGAACGATCTACTTTCGAAGGATCTTTTCCAGAAAATGCGCCTCCACCATGCGCTCCTTTTCCGCCATAGGTATCAACAATGATCTTTCTGCCGGTCAATCCGGTATCGCCATGTGGTCCACCAATTACAAATTTACCGGTTGGGTTTACATGAAAGATGATCTTATCATCAAAAAGCTTCTGTAGATTCGATGGCAATTTCGCCAAAACACGAGGAAGCAAAATTTGTTTTACATCGTTCAGGATTTTTATCGACATCGCTTGGTCTGCATCAAATTCGTCGTGTTGAGTAGAAACCACAATTGTGTTGATACAAAGTGGAATGTGATCTTCAGAATATTCAACAGTGACCTGCGATTTTGAATCGGGGCGCAGATAAGTCATTGTTTTTCCTTCACGCCGAATGGCTGCCAATTCGAAAAGCAATAAATGGGAAAGTTCCAAAGACAATGGCATAAAATTTTCTGTTTCACGCGTTGCATATCCAAACATCATTCCCTGATCGCCGGCTCCTTGTTCTTCTTTTTGTACTTTGTCAACGCCGCGGTTTATGTCGCCGCTTTGTTCGTGAATAGCCGAAAGCACTCCGCACGAATTGCCGTCGAACATATATTCACTCTTGGTGTATCCAATTTTGTTAATTACTTGTCGTGCAATATACTGAACGTCGATATACGTATTCGACTTCACTTCACCAGCTAACACAACCTGTCCGGTAGTAACCAAGGTTTCGATGGCCACCTTCGATTGCGGATCAAAAGCGAGAAAATTATCGAGTAAAGCGTCTGAAATTTGATCGGATACTTTGTCGGGATGGCCTTCAGAAACAGATTCTGATGTAAACAAATAGCTCATTTGATTAATTTTAAAATGAAATAAATTTGATTTGATAGGCTAGAACAGCAATAGAAAAGCGGTGTTTTAGCATTTTTTTTTGTGGTTGCAAGCGAATCAAATCTTTCCACTAATATTGCTACAAAGGTAAAAGTTTTTTCTATTGCTCACTAAAACTATTTAATTTTAATTCTCCTTGCCGAAAACAAGAAACAACTTTATTTCTATCTTTACGTAGAAATGACAAATTTCAGCATCCCATGAAAAAAATTATCTATCTAAGTCTTTTGCTGATGCTCGTATCATGCAATAAGAAAATCATCAACGATCCTGAAGACACTTTATTTGTATTGAATGTGGATGTAAACCTGCCCGAAAATTCAAACTATTATTTAGTTGTAGAAAATGCAGAATCGGAAATGCGCTATCTGACATTGTCCAATTTTTATATCTTTTTGATGAAACGAGGCGAAACCATAAAAGGAAATACCATCAATCTTCATTTTATTCTTACCAACGCAACAGCAGAAAATAGCGCCGAAATCAAAAGCTTTTATGAAGTTCCCTTAGGAAAAACCATTTATATTCGTGCTGAAAATTTAAAATCGGCAGAACTTACAAATACAAATGTAGCCATCAGTTTTTTGAATACTCCCAGTTTTGAAGTGGTAACTCGCTCGGCCAAAACCGCCCAACAAGCCTTTACTTTGAATAGCATGCAAACTCCAATTACCACGGCTGCGCTTGGAGGAGATGTGTTCAATGGCACCGATTTGTTTTACGCTTGTTTTCAAAATGCAAGCTCCGCCTCCTACAAACTGGAGCGAATTCCCGAACAAAGCACCTATAGCATAAACTTTTCGAGTTTAAATACAAGCATGAGAAAATACACCATCGACAAGACTTACGGAGGCGTTAATATGTCGCACATCGATATTCAAGCCTATGACAATCCGGTATTGTATGGAACTTTTGTAGAACTTTTCAATCTGGACGATTTCTCCTTATTCCCATCCACTACTTTTGATATGTATATTCCTTCAGCCGAACGGCAATTGGGCTATTTTGTTCAGAATTATCAATTTAAAAATACCACCCAAACTTTTACCAATTGGTTTTACAATCGGGAGATAATTACCAACTTTACCTTGCTGAATGCCGATTTAAGCATTTCAAGTGCCACTGGATTTCCGATAATTCTTTCCAATCCAGATGCTTACGATATCGCTGAAATAAAATTTGCGACTGATAACTTTCGATGGACAATTTACAGTCCAAACACGACAGACTTTTATATTCCTGAAATTCCGATCGAAATAATTCAGGAATTCACATCTTCCGGAAGTTTATTGCAAATGCTCACAACGCTGGATGGAGGATTAGTGAAACTCATTGATTATCAACTTTTTGAAAATTACGAAAGTTTGATTGATATCTATTTTGGGAACAGCGAAGACCCATTATACCCTTTAAATTCGAGTTACAAAACCCAAGAACAATCGATTCAATTTTAATTTTTCGGAAATCGATCATTTTTTCATTTCTTCATTTTCGCTTCATCTAGATGCTGTATCCTTGCTTCAGGTTAATAATTTATTTGATTTTTTCGATCGATGAAACATGCCTGAAAGAATAAAATTTTTTGACCAACTAATTTATTCTTTCAGGAAGTTCCATCAACTAACTAAAAACATCTTAAAATATGAAAACAACAAAAAACATTCAAAAATTAAGCATGAACCTACTCATCGTTCTAACGATGGTATTCTCTATTTCAATCCTTTCATCTTGCAATAAAACAGATGATTCGATGGATCTTACCGAAGACGAAGCTTTAGCTCAGATTCAAGACGAAACAATGGCAACTGATCTTTTCGACGAAGTAGTTGAAATTGGTGAAGAAGTAGAATTTACTACATCTGACAAATCGACCGAAACAACTCTCAACTATCGTTTATCCGATTGTGTAACCGTTACCCGCGTATTCAGTGGAACAACCAGAACCACTACCATTGATTTTGGTGCTGCAAATTGCGAAGGTCCAGATGGCAAACTACGTAGAGGAAAAATTATTATTGTTCGTACAGGATTCTATTTTGCAGGCCCCGTTACAGCAACTTATACTTTCGAAAACTATTTTGTTGACGACAATCAATTGACTGGAACAAAAACATATAGCGGTGCTTTCAACGAAGACAGAACCTATACCAGTACATTTGTAACCGACGGCTCAATTATTTTAGCCGATGGAAGTGGCACAATTCTTTGGCATTCGGAAAAAACTCGTTTTATTTCAGAAGGTGCTGATACATGGGGATTTGCCGACAATAAAGTGGAAGTAACCGGCTTCTCAAATGGAGTAACTGCCGATGGAGCTGCTTTCAGTTCTGAGATAGCAGAGCCTCTTGTTAGAATTTATCAAGAAAGTTGTTTCCGTTTTTATGTTTCCGGAATCGTAAACATTCATAAAGCCGATGGTACTGAAATCACAATTGATTATGGTGATGGCACCTGCGACAATCTTGCAGAAGTAACAATCAATGGTGTTACTGAAGTAATAGAGCTAGGAACTCGCGTTGCATTAGGAAATTAATTCTCCTCATATTTCCCGACAAGGCCGCGCTCTTGCACGGCCTTGTTCTTTTTGTATATTTGTTCAAATTTTCGATTTATGCGTTTGACTAAAGCAATCATTGCCCTTCTTATTTTTAGCGTCTTGGGATTGCCGAACGTATTTGCACAATCCCAAACCAAAGGAATAACCGAAAAAAAATCGGAAGTAAAAAGTGTTCCGCCAGCTGCAAAAAACAAAACAGCCATTCAATCTACTGCAAATCAACAAATAATAGCTGCCCGAAAACAGCAAATAAAAAAAGCGGTTCGAAGTTCGAGTATTTCAAAAAGACCAATCAGAAGAAGATAAGATGAGAAACTGCCACAACATTCTAATTTCCAATAAAATTTACCTGTTCTTTTTATTTCTTCTATTGACCAATCAAAATTTCGCACAAGAAAATCAAAAACCAGATTCCCTTTCAAATGCGGAAACTTCAAATCTTTTGATGCTGAGCCTAAGCTATACCAGCAACAATATGAAAACCAAAAACTACGAATACGATCGCATTCCTGCCATCCTAACAAACATAAGCTTTTTTAGCAAAAAAGGATTTTTTGGCGCTTTGGATTATACAAAATTTTACCTCGCCAAGCAAAACACCTACGAAGCCGAACTGCAATTTGGGTATCAAAAATCATTTTTCAAGAACCTTCATTTACAAACAAATTTTGCGCGAAGAACATTTGTTGGAGATACTACTTATGAAGGTTTGGCACAGAAAAACACACTTGCTTTGGACGCAAATTACACATGGAAGTTTTTAGATTTTCAGGTCTCAAATTCGTTTCTAAACGGAAAATCAAACAATTATTTCCTCGATTTGGATTTGAGTGCTTCCATCGATTTTGACAACCTTCTTACCGAAAATGATTTCTTGCTGATCAATCCAACTGTCTCCACTTCTTTTGGTACCGACAATTGGATATTTCAGAACATGAGTCCCGCCTTCGAAAATATTGTGGTCAATTATTTAAGCCGAAACGGCTTTGAAAGTCATACTTTTGAATACCAAAGTTTCAATATTTATGTACCAATTATTTACAACATCGGAAATTGGGGTTTTATGTTTAATTGGTTTTACAGCTGGCCTTCGGCAAAACTGAGCAAGCTAAGCTGGCAAGACCAATCGGGCGTTTTAGTGTCGGTTTATTTCACACCAAAAATATAAATCATGCGCATATTGCTTGTTGAAGACGAGAAAAATTTAGCATCGGAAATAATTCAATTTCTCGAAAAGGAACGTTTTCATTGCGATTGGGCACAAAATTCGAAAAGGGCCACCGAATTGCTCATCAACAATCCCTACGATTTTGTACTTTTAGACATTGGGCTGCCCGATGGAAACGGTTTGGATTTGATTAAAGAAGCCAGAGCCATTGGATCGGAAGCCTATTTCTTTGTTATCACAGCCAAAGGCGAATTGCGTGACAAACTCCTTGGATTTGAACTCGGGGCAGATGATTATCTGGCCAAACCATTTTCGCTTTTGGAATTGAACTCAAGACTGCAAGCCATTATTAGAAGAAAGTTCGGCCACAAAAGCGATGAAATTAAATTCGGATTTTTCACACTCGACACCGCTAAAAAGCAATTTTTCTTCAAACAAGAACTGATTATTTTAACAAAAAAAGAATACGATTTATTGCGCTATCTCGTACTCAACAAGAATCGGGTATTGGATCGCTTGCAACTTACCGAACATATTTGGGGCGATTTTTTTGAAGACGACTTCGATTCCAACTACATCGACGTTCACATTAAAAACATCCGAAAAAAAATGGCTAAATTTGACGAAACAAAATGGATCAGAACGCTTCGGGGAATTGGCTATGAATTTATTATGGGAGATGTTACTACCTAAAACCAAACTAAAAAATCAGTTTGCCCTCATTAGCGCCCTCTCAAAAGTACTGCTAATTGTGCTTTCCATCTTTGTAATTCCTTGGTTGGTGCGCATTGTAAGCATCCGCGAAACCGATGATCAACTGATTGAAAAATTAGATCAGATCTACAATCTGATCGAAATCAAAGGAATTGAAAATTTTATTGACGAAGAAGACAACAACCAAGGCTTTGGCAGTTACAATATTTTAAAAGAAGAATACATCTCCATCGAAAAAACAGCCGACTCGCTTTTAGTTGAATTTATCGACTATCAACAGCGCGAAATCGATGGTGAAATCTACGAATACCGCGTCATTTCGGCTACTTTTAGCATCAATGACCAAGTATATCTGCTCGAAATAGGAAAAAGCATCGACACCATTGTTAGTCTGGAAAACAAACTACAGCGTTTTGCATTTTATTTTCTGCTTATTTTGCTTGGCATCAGTACTTTCATCGATTTATCAATCGTGCAAATATTATTGAAACCTTTTGGTAAAATTATTGAACGACTAAAAAATTCCAACCATCCAAAACAATTTGATTACAACATCATTCCATCCCAAACGAGCGATTTCATCTATTTACAAAACAGCATTTCGGATTTAATGCATCAAATTGAATCGGCCTTCGAAACTGAACGCGAGTTTATAGGAAATGCTTCGCACGAGCTCCTTACTCCCATTAGCATTATCCGTACTAAGCTCGACAATTTCGCTGCAATTCATCAACTCAACGAGGCGCAAACGCAAAAACTTTTTGAAGTGAAAACCACTTTGAGCCGCCTTACCAAAATGGTTCGTTCGTTGCTTCTGCTTTCACGAATAGAAAACAGAGAATATCTAAAGAATGAATCGATCGATCTAATAAAATTAATTACTGCTGTCAAAATTGAATTTGAAGACAGAGCCGATCTGAAACAACAAAGCATTCAATTCATACATCCAAACGAAAATTTTACGATTACCGGCAACACCGAACTGCTTCAAATTCTTTTCGGTAATTTGCTAAGCAATGCCATTAAATACACACCCGAAAAAGGAGCCATCTCTATTTCCATCGAAAAGAATTTAAGTCAATTTTTGATACAAATCCAAGACAATGGACCCGGAATTGATCCCACCGATTTACCACGTATTTTCGATCGATTTAAACGGTTTGGAGTACACAAAGAAAGTTTCGGAATAGGCTTGGCGCTTGTAAAACAGATCGCCGATTATCATGATTTTAAAATCAAAATCAATTCAAAACCACAAGAAGGAACTGCCTTTTTGCTCCTTGTGTCCAATCAGCAATAATCCATTGTGATTTTCCGGAAAAATCAAAATTATTCATACAAACTCCATTTATCCGTTGGAGAATCTTAAATTTGATTGATATTTGAATCTTTTCTTAAAAACAAAATCGATATGAAAAAACCAATATACGGCTGCATGGGATTAGGTGGTTCCTGGACGCGCGATCCGCTTAGCACCGAAGAGCAGAAAAAAGGAGAAACTATTATTGAAGCCGTTCTCGAAAACGGAATTACCCATTTCGACCATGCCGATATTTACGCTCTTGGCAAAGCCGAAGAAGTTTTCGGAAATTTCTTAAAGCAGCATGCTTCGCTTCGTGAAAAACTTTTTATTCAATCCAAAACCGGAATCGAATTGCATGCCGGAGTTTTTAATTCGAGCCGATACAATTTATCACATGATTATGTTCTGAATCAAGTAGATAGCATTTTAAAACGACTTTCGACCGATTACATCGACGCCTTGCTTCTTCATCGCCCCGACCCTTTAACTTCGATGGAAGAATTGGCCGAAACGCTGCATTTGCTCAAAAAATCCGGAAAAGTAAATTCATTTGGAGTGAGCAATATGTCGGTTTCGCAGATCATAAGACTTCAAAAATATCTAAACGAACCGCTGATTAGTAATCAAATAAAGCTAAGTCTCGATCATTCCATTTTGATCGATCTGGAGGTTTGGGTCAATCGCGAAGAATCGCCCAAAGAAGCAGGATTGTCCGATCTGTTGAACTATTCAAATCAACACAATTTAAGCATCCAAGCCTACAGTCCACTGGCACAAGGAAAATTTAGTTTAGCAGCAAAAATGACTGAAAATCATCGAAAAACAGCAGAGCTGATAAACAGTTTGGCCGAAAAATACCAAACTACCCAAACCGCCCTCCTTTTGGCTTGGTTGTGGAAAATTCCGGCCAATATTCAACCAATCATCGGAACCACAAATTTACAAAGAATTCAGGACAGCGCAAAGGCCGGTCAAATAGACCTAAGCCGAGAAGATTGGTACGACCTTTGGATTTCGTCGAAAGGAAAAATTTTGCCTTAACAGCTCTTTATTCCTGATTCGTATCTCAACGCCTTTTGATTTCTTGATTTTTGAAAATTTTGCCGGAATGAGCGAAATAATTATTCTATTTTGAAGGATTCTAAATAACAAATATTTTTTGTAACTTTGCAGCTTAATTTTAAGACAACGATTACAATCAATATTCAGTGATTCACTGATTTACAAAACAAAGAATAGAATGATGCAAAAAGACAAAAAGTTTAGCATTAAACAAACCGACAAAAAAACATTAGAGAAATGGTATCAATTGATGGTTTTGGGTCGGAATTTAGATGAGAAAGCTCCCAATTATTTAAAACAAGCATTGGGCTGGTCGTATCATGCTCCTTACGCCGGTCACGATGGGATTCAGCTAGCGATTGGTCAAGTATTTGAAGCCAGTAAAGACTTCTTATTTCCATATTATCGCGATATGCTTACTGTGTTATCGGCCGGAATGACAGCAGAAGAGATTATCCTCAATGGAATATCCAAAGCGAACGATCCTTCGTCAGGCGGGCGACACATGTCGAATCACTTCGCAAAACCAGAAATAAATATTCAGAATGTATCGTCGAGTACCGGAAATCACACCTTGCATGCCGTTGGAACAGCACGCGCTATCAAATTGAGCGGCAAAAAAGCAGTTTCTATTTCATCACAAGGCGAATCATCCGTTTCGGAAGGTTATGTTTACGAAGCCATCACCGGAGCCGACAAAGAACAACTTCCTGTAATATTTGTTATTCAGGACAATGGTTATGGAATTTCTGTTCCGAAAAAAGACCAAACAGCAAATCGGAAAGTGGCCAACAATTTCAGTGGTTTCAAAAATTTGAATATTATTCATTGCAATGGAAAAGATGTTTTTGATTCGATGAATGCGATGTCCGAAGCCAAAGAGTTGGTATTGGAAACCGGAAACCCCGTAATCGTACAAGCAAATTGTGTTCGTATCGGCTCGCACAGCAATTCGGACAAACACGAACTCTACCGCGATGAATATGAGCGCAATTATGTAAAAGAATACGATCCCTTGGCAAAATACCGCCGTTTGTTGCTGCGCTACAATCGTTTTACGGAAGAAGAATTGCTCGCCATAGAAGAAGACGCCAAGCAAATAGTAAAAAAAGCGCATAAAGTGGCTATCACCTCTCCAAATCCAAGCCCGGAAAGTATATTCGACTTTGTAACGCCCGAAGAATATAAATCACAAAAATATCCGGAAGGAATTCACACCAAAACCGAAGGAGAAAAAATTAAGCTTATCACCGCTCTAAATGAAACCTTGAAAGCAGAATTTCGACTAAACCCGGAGACTTATCTTTATGGACAAGATATTGCCAATAAAGACAAAGGAGGGATTTTTAATGTTTCGAAAGGATTGCAGCAAGAATTTGGCAAAAAACGCGTTTTTAATGCGCCCATTGCAGAAGATTTTATTGTAGGAACAGCAAATGGCATGTCGCGCTACAACGAAAAAATTCGCATTGTTGTTGAAGGTGCCGAATTTGCCGATTATTTTTGGCCTGCTATGGAACAATTGGTCGAATCGTCGCACGATTATTGGCGATCAAACGGAAAATTTTCGCCCAATATTACAATACGCTTAGCCTCTGGAGGTTATATTGGAGGAGGCTTGTATCATTCGCAAAATATTGAGGCCACTTTAACTACTTTTCCCGGAATCAGAGTTGTATATCCTTCTTTTGCCGACGATGCAGCCGGATTGTTACGAACCAGCATCCGCTCAAAAGGAGTTACGTTGTTTTTGGAACCAAAAGCACTCTACAACGACCCAAAAGCGGAAGCATTTGTTCCCGACGATTTTGAAGTTCCATTTGGGAAAGCCAAGATTCATCGCAAAGGAACAGATTTAACGATTGTTACCTATGGAAATACAACTCCCATGTGCATTGCCATAGCCGATAAATTGGCAGCCGAAAGCGGGCTTAAGATCGAAGTCATCGACTTGCGCTCACTTTTGCCTCTCGATACCAAAACCATTCTGGAATCGGTAAAAAAAACCAACCGCGTACTTATAGTTCACGAAGACAAAGTTTTCGGCGGATTTGGCGGCGAAGTAGCAGCTCAAATAGCATCCGAAGCCTTTGAATATCTGGACGCTCCAATAAAAAGAGTGGGCGCCACGTTTACTCCCGTTGGATTCAATCGCATTTTGGAAAATGCCATTTTGCCGAATGAAGAAAAAATTGAAAACGCAATCAAAGAATTATTAAACTACTAATCAGATGCAAAAAATAGGACTTTTTTATAGTTTCAATACCAAAAACACAAGCAAAGCGGCCAAGATTATATTGGAATCGTTCGATAAAAATGAAATCCAAGCCCATAATATTGAAGAAACCAATGAGGAAGAATTTTCCGCTTATGATAATTATATTTTGGGCGTTCCTACTTGGTTTGATGGCGAATTGCCCAATTATTGGGATGAGTTTTTGCCTGCCATGGAAGAGTTGGATTTGAAAGGAAAAACCTTTGCACTCTATGGAGCCGGAAATCAAAAAGAATATCCCGAAAATTTTGTGGATGCCATTGGAATTCTAGCCAATCTAATCGAAAGTCTCGGTGGTAAATTAATTGGTTTCGTGCCAAATGAAGGATATAAATTCGAAAACTCAAAAGCCTTAAGAAGAAATCAATTTGTCGGGCTTCCGCTCGATTTTGAAGTTCAACCAAAACTTGTTCAACCGAGAATTGAGAATTGGGTAAAAAGATTGAAAACGGAGTTTAGGTNNTACTCCGCCATCAATCCACTTTACATATTCATCACTTTCAAGCTCGGATTTTTAACATTGGACTTTGAACCGTTTTTCGTATTCAAATAAAAATAATTCACGAAGCATTCCGGAAAAAGTGTAATTTTGCAGTCGAAAATCGTTCTTTGGCTTGTTATTTGTGGCTTTAGAAACACTCTTGGGGTTGACTGGATTTGACAGCGAGGGAGTTGAAATGTAAGCATGCCGAGTGTTGTGAATATGACTCGAAAATCCTAATTCTCACAGCTATGTAAATGGCGAAAACAATTATGCTCTCGCAGCTTAATTCTACAAAGTAGAATAAGCCTAATCCCGGAACTAGGTTTTGGGACGAGACATTCCGCAGAAGGACAAGCCTTGTTCCTCACTGATTACGGGGTGTAGCTAACTCAGGGACCGCTTTTTTCGCGCTTCGAGAAAAAAGTTAAATAAAGAAGCTAAGGAAAATGTTTGGGTGTCTTTTCCCGTTCATTTTCTCGAAAATTAAAAAAAGAATAAGCATGTAGAAAGCCTTTTGGCTACTTGTTTGGACGAGGGTTCGAATCCCTCCAGCTCCACAAAAAAAAGAAGTCTTGAAATTAGTTCAAGGCGTTGAGTTTAAAAATTGGAATTGCTAAAGATTTCACGAGGGATCAATGAAATTAATCCCTCCAGCTCCACAAAAGGTTATAACGAGTAGAAAAATCTATTCGTTTTTATTTAGGGTCCCATAGTTCAATGGATAGAATTTAAGATTCCGGTTCTTAAGATAGAGGTTCGAGTCCTCTTGNNTGATATTTTTCACTTCATTAGCGCGTTCTACTGATAATTTTTGATTATAGTCAAAATCTCCAACGATATCTGTATATCCATGAATAATAACCGTTCCATTTTCGGGAATCCTTGGCGTTACTATATCCGTTAAATACTTTTCATATATAGAAATCGCATCTGAATCATCAAATTCAAAAATGATGCTGAAACGTGTTCCTTCTTCAATTTCACCTGGAGTCCACAATACCATATGAGTCGAGGTTTCTTTTGTTATGATTGTACCATTTTCGGTTTCTCCGGTCATTATTACCCTATAAGTATCTTCAGGGCGTGTTCCCAAAATTGATTTTCCGGGAATAATTACACTTTCTTGAGTATATGGGCCGAAGTCTTGTGATATTCCTTCTGAATCAATAATTTGTAATGACCACGAAACGAAGGCAGTGTCAGCACCAATCACATCAAATTTTACATAACTGACGATTGGAGCTTCTTGAACAACAGC
>DMBV01000033.1 GCA_003445975.1 Bacteroidales bacterium | reverse complement strand
CGCAAGGCCATAAGCGTCAAAACCGCCACTTGAGCTGTAAACGCTTTGGTAGAAGCCACTCCTATTTCCGGTCCGGCATGCGTATAGCTCCCGGCATGCGTTTCGCGCGCAATACTCGAACCTACAACATTGCAAATTCCAATAATTGTTGCGCCTTTGGATTTGGCCATCCGGATGGCGGCTAATGTATCGGCAGTTTCACCGGATTGTGAAATCGCAATAACAATATCATCTTCGTTGATAATAGGGTTTCGATATCGGAATTCAGAGCCGTATTCTACTTCAACCGGGATACGGGCAATATCTTCGAAAAGATATTCGCCAACAAGAGCAGCATGCCAAGAAGTGCCGCAAGCAACCATGATGATTCGCTTGGCATTCGCCATTTTATCTTCGTATTCCGAAATTCCTCCTAAAGAAATTTTTTCTTGTTCAATACGCAAACGACCACGCATACTATCGCGAATAGAAAATGGCTGCTCATAAATTTCCTTGAGCATAAAATGATCATATCCGCCTTTTTCGATAGCGGTTAAGTTCATTTCCAATTCTTCGATATAAGGTGTTTTTTCCTGATCAGAAATAGTGATAATACGCATTGCTCCGTTTCGTGGAATAATGGCAATTTCTTCATCATTCAGATAAACTACTTGTTTGGTATATTCAATTATTGGTGTGGCATCAGAAGCTAAAAAATGTTCACCTTCACCAATACCAACAACAAGAGGACTTCCTTTTCGGGCAGCAATAAGCAAATCCGGTTCGCCTTTGGATAATATTGCTATCGCATAAGCTCCAACAACCTGATTCAACGCTACTTGAATAGCCTCAACCAACCCAATCCCTTCTTTTTGCTGAACGTCTTCAATCAGATGAATCAACACTTCGGTATCTGTTTCGCTCAAAAAAACATGCCCACGCATTTGCATTTCCTCGCGCAACGAAGCATAGTTTTCAATAATTCCATTGTGGATCATTGCCAGGGTTTTGTTTTGCGAATAGTGGGGATGAGCGTTTTCTTGACTTGGCTCTCCGTGTGTTGCCCAACGGGTATGACCGATTCCAATTGTTCCACTTACATCTTCATTTTTGATACTTTGTTCGAGTTCGCTTACGCGACCCATATTTTTATAGAGCTTCAATTCGCCATTGGCAATAGCAATGCCGGCACTATCATATCCTCGATATTCAAGTCTTTTCAATCCCTTTATTAAGATAGGGTAAGCCTGTCGAGGGCCAATATATCCAACAATTCCACACATAATTTTTAATTTTGGGAGATGATTTTTTGCGTCAATCCAATTTTATTCGGTAAAATTAACAAATTTTCTATTCTGAATCTGAACAAGGCATTTTTACTTATCTCTCAAAAGTACATTATATTTCTGGTCATTGGAATTATATTTTAGATTCTATTTCTAGAATAGTAAATTTTTCACTACTTTAGACTGCCGAAACAAAATGATTTTAAATTTAAATTTGAATAACGCCTCTATGATCAAACACTTCACCATACCCGTTTTTGTTCCCGAACTCGCTTGTCCCTTTCAGTGTGTATTCTGCGATCAGCGAAAAATCTCAGGAACGCTAAAGGCTCCTAGCTTAACGGAAGTGAACGATCTAATCACAAAATATTTGGAAACACTTCCCGAAGAAAACGCACAAATCGAAATCGGTTTTTTTGGCGGCAATTTTACGGGCATTCCGCCTACCGAACAACGTTCGTTTTTGGCTGTTGCACAAAAATATGTGGATAGCGGGCAGGTGAGCTCTATTCGTTTATCAACCAGACCAGATTACATTTCGGACGAGGTGCTGAAACTATTAAAAGAATTTTCGGTCAAAACAATCGAATTGGGTGCACAATCGATGGACGATGGCGTTTTGATTAAATCCGGAAGAGGGCACACTGTTCAGGATATTGTAGATGCCTCCACCCTGATTCACAAATATGGTTTTAATCTGGGTTTGCAAATGATGATTGGTCTTCCCGGAGATTCACTAGCGAAAAGCTTGTATTCAGCAAAGCAAATTGTTGAATTAAATCCCATAGATGTTCGCATTTATCCAACTTTGGTAATAAAAGGAACAGAATTGGCATCGCTTTTTAGAGAAAAAAAATATGTACCGTTGAGTTTAAACGAAGCTGTACTATGGACAAAAGAAATCTATCGTATTTTTGAGACAGCGAGCATAAATATAATTCGCGTTGGACTGCATCCTTCCGAAGAATTAACAAATTCAAAATCGCTCATCGACGGTCCTTATCATCCTTCATTTCGCGAATTGGTTCTCTCGTCGTTGTGGAAAGATCGTTTTGAGGAAAGATTCGAGTTTAAACGCAATAAATCTATTATTATCTATGTAGCACCTACGGAGCTGAATTATGCAATCGGATACAATAGTTCGAACAAATCTTTTCTTGAACAAAAATTTGAAGCCGTTAAAATAAAGATTGATCAAAAGCTTTTCAACTATTCTTTTTATGCTGATTGTTATTGATAAACGCATTCCAGAGATTGCAAAAATACATTTATCCAAATACGGAAAAGTGATTGAATTCGAAACTTTTAACATCACTTATCCTGTCATATCCTGTCATCCAGACATCTTTTTTTCTCAAACTGAACAAAAGGTGATTTGTGCTCCAAACTTGCCATTGAGCTATTTGAATATTCTGAAAGAAAACCTCATCGCCTTCTGTATGGGCGACAAAGCTGTTGGGAAAAATTATCCTGAATCTGTTCATTACAATTGCACTCTTACAGAAAAGCACATTTTCCACCGAAAAGAATTCACGGATTCTAAGCTATTGGAAAACGCGAGCGGGCTTACGTTTATTGAGGTCCCTCAGGCTTATACGCGCTGCAATCTGGTTGCCCTCTCAAACGAAACATTTATCACTTCCGACAAAGGAATAGAATCGGCCTTAAGAAAGCAAAACCTAAACGTTTATTATTTTTCTCCCGAAGCTATTTTATTAAGCGAAATGAAAAACGGTTTTATTGGTGGTGCTTTGGGCGTTTACGACAAAAAGCTATTTGTAATTGGAAATCCCAATTTTCATTCATGGGGAAAACAATTTAGAGAGGTCGTAGCAAATGAAAAGCTCGAATTAGTGTGTCTTTACGATGGGCCGTTTATCGACGGTGGTGGGATTTTCTTTTTTGAGCAAACTAGGCAAAAGTAAATAAAGCATTGGCGAAAAAATTCCAAATTGTAACAAATCCAATCGCAAAAAGTTTGGACAGATAGAAGTTGTATTTTCCTTTGCTTACCAAAAGCCACAAGATGAATGTATTGATTGCTAAACCAATGAGCGAAATTGCAATAAATCCAGAATATTCGAGCAGTATTTCCGGGTTTTCGCTTCTAAATGTCCAAATCCGATTAAAAAAATAATTGGATGAGGCAGCAATGGTAAATCCAAAAGCATTGGATAGATATTTTTGAAGTTTTATTTTTTCTTTAAACAAATAGGTGAATCCAAAGTCGATAAAAACGCCCGAAAATCCAACTATGGCAAATTTGATAAATTTGCGAAGAAATACTTCGCTGATTTGAAATAGAAACATAAAAAACGTTCTCTTGCTCTGTAGAAACTTATAAATTAACCAATATCACCAATCTTTCATCTCCACGAATCACATCCACATTGACCGTTGAGCCCGCTTCCAGCTTATTTAATCGAGACATATATTCGTAAATATTGGTTACCGGAAAACCATTGATGGCAACAATTCGATCGCCCTTTTTTATTCCGGCCGATTCGGCTGGGCCACCAGCGCGAACGCCATCTACTCCAAGACCATTGCTTTCGGTAGAAGTGAAGTTAGGCATTATCCCCAAAGTAACTTTAAATCGTCGGCCACCGGCTGCTCTTTGTTTTGGTCCGGCTACTTGGAAATGAAGATTCTCGTCTCTATTTATCAAATTTAACATCAAATCGAAGGTGTAGTCCGCAATCGCCTTTGCGCCAATAAGATTAATGCTGTCGGCTTTATCGAAAGGCGTATGATAATCCTGATGTGCTCCCGAACTCAAAAAGAAAACAGGAATATCTTTTGCATAGAACGAAGCATGATCGGAAGCGCCAAAACCTTCGGGTTGCATATTGATAGAAAAAGTTGAATCTGAATTTAAGCTTTTAAGTAAAGATTCGCTTTCGCTGGAGGTCCCGGTTCCGCTTATCATTATACTATTGTCATCTTTCAT
>DMBV01000179.1 GCA_003445975.1 Bacteroidales bacterium | reverse complement strand
TGTGATACGCAACCAAATGAAATCTATTTTTATCTTTGAACTATGCTTGCAAAAACCAGAGGAATAGTTCTAAAAACCATAAACTACAGCGAAACCAGTGTAGTAGCAAAAATATATACCGAACAATTTGGTTTAAAATCTTATTTGATTCATGGCGTCAGAAAGCCGAAAGCGCGCATAAAAGCAAACAGCCTACAACTTCTTTCGCTCCTTGAGCTGGAAGTGTACAACCGCGCAAATAGAGATATACAGCACCTGAAAGAACTGAAAAGCTCCTATCTGTTTGAGCATCTGCCCTACGATATTCGCAAAAGTTCCATTGCTTTGTTTATGAATGAGCTTATCCACAACTCTATTCACGAAGAAGAACCCAATGGCGCTTTGTTCGAATATTTGTTCAATACGATTCAGTTGTTGGATATTTTGGAAGGGAATTTTGCAAATTTCCATCTGCATTTTGCCATTCAGTTAAGCAAATACCTTGGTTTTGGCCCGGCCGAATCGACCTACACAGAAGGGTTCTTGTTCAATCTGGCCGATGGTAAATTTCATTTCAATCCGCAATTGAATGAATATAAAATGAATCCCGAACAGAGCTTGTTGTTTTATCAGATTTCGAATCTTTCATACGAATCGTTCAGCACGCTTCGCTTTTCAAAAATCTTAAAAAAAACCATGCTCAATCATATTTTGAATTACTACCATTTGCATTTGCCCGATTTCAAGCCGATGCATTCACACGAAGTGCTTGAAACCGTTTTGTCTTGATTGTTCTTTTAGTTACTTTTACTTTTTATTATGATTGTAAAACGCTCCTCTTCCAATGGTAAAACGCATTTTAAAATTACTCAAAAAAATTGTTCTCTGGATTCTTATCCCGCTTGGAATTATTTTACTTATTGCTATCATCTTTAGTTATACCGTTTGGCCTTATCGCTTAGAAGCCCGTTTGGCAGCAGCGAAACGGTTTATACCCGAAAACACTGAATTTATCGTTTTATTAGGTGGTGGCGGAATTCCAAGCGAAGCCTCTTTAATTCGAACCTACCATACTGCCCAAGCCGCAAAGCTCTTTCCAATGGCGAAAATTATTATTGCTCTGCCAAGCGATATGAAAGACAGCACAAGTTCGATCTTAATGATGGGCAAAGAACTCACTATGAGAGGCATTAGAAAAGAGCGCATTTATTTTGAAAATATAGGGACAAATACCCGCTCGCAGGCTGTTTATATCCAAGAGCAGTTTTTTCATGACAATCTTCGTGCAGGTGTTTTAGTAGTTACATCACCTTATCATATTCTGAGGGCTGTATCTGTATTTGAAAAACTCGGCTTTGAATCGGTAGGCGGTTATCCGGCCTACGAAAAAGCCAACCAAAAAGAATCCACTTTCAGTCCGGCAAAAACAGGTGGAAACAAATATGTACCCAATATTGATAAGCAAGCCGGCATTCGATATAGTTTGTGGGCAGGGATGCAAAAAGAGATCTTGGTTTTGCGCGAATATTCTGCCTTGGCCTATTATCGATTAAAAGGCTGGATCTAATTCGATTGATTTTAGGAGCTGTGGTAGATTGCCAAATACTTTAGAACACGAAATTATTGGAAACTATTTGCAAATGCGCTTTTTTTTGAATCTGCAAAATGCAGCCATTATATCAACACGATGGTAAAAAACCCCAACAAAAAGCCAAGCAGAAATCCAATGTAAACCTCGCTGGGCCGATGTGCTTTGAGTACAATACGCGCATAAGCAATGAGTATGCTTAGCAGCGCAGCAACAACAAAAGCCGTGGTGGTTTGGGTTTTGTAAAGATATCCCAGCGCCAAAAGTGCAGCAGCAAAAGCCGCCGCTCCAATGCTATGCAGACTAATCTTAAGAAAAAAATTAGCGATAAAAGCGGCAGTGGCCACAATGGTTGCCAATCCCAAAATCTTCGCATACACCAGAAATTCCTGAAAGCCATTGACAGTGTACCAACTTAATGCATAGAATAAGAGCATGACAAGTAGCGGAAAAATCCTTTCTTCTTTGGTTTTTAATTGTATGGAGCGAACAAAACCTCTTTTCTTAAAATAATAGAGCAAAATAAGTGGGAAAAGCAAAGTGTTTAAAACCACCATGCTCAAAAGATACAATTTGGTTTGTTCGTTTGGGACGACAAAAAAATCGGAATCAAAAAAAAACAATAGCAAAAAGCCATAAATAGGATACAAAATCGGATGAAAGAGTATCGATATACTTTTTGCTATTGTTTTCGCAATCATTACAGATGGTTTAGAGCTTTATTTCTTCTCCTGCAGGATTCAAAAAGTGGAATTCCAAGAGATGAAAAGTGGGATTTTCATTCATTTTTATCCAACGTTTAAATTCCAAAAACCATTTTAGCTGGATTGAGATAAATCCTTTTTTCAAATACGCATATAAAAACGGATGAACGGTCAAAGTGAGTCCGCTTTCGTTTTGCTCGCGTATGAGATAGCTCAGCTTGTTGTGCATATCGTCCACCAACATACTGGTTGGTTTTATCTCGCCTGTTCCGGCACAAACCGGACATTGTTCCAATGTAGAGATATTCATTTCTGGACGAACTCTCTGGCGTGTAATTTGAACCAGACCAAATTTGCTTGGCGGCAAGATTGTATGCTTTGCTCTATCTTTTGCCATTTCATCTTTCATGTGCTGATAGAGTTTACGGCGATTTTGAGCTTGACCCATGTCGATAAAATCGATTACAATAATACCACCCATATCGCGAAGGCGCAATTGACGTGCTATTTCTGAAGCAGCCTCCAGATTTACGCTCAACGCATTCTCTTCTTGTGATTTTTCTTTATTTACACGATGACCGCTGTTTACATCAATTACATGCAAAGCCTCGGTATGTTCGATAATCAAATAAATTCCACTTTTGATGGTTACAATTTTCCCGAAAGAACTATTGATTTGTTTGTCGACACCAAATTGCTCAAAGATAGGCTTGCTTCCTTTGTAAAGTTTTACAATATTCACTTTGTCGGGCGAAAATCCGCCAATAAAGCTTCGGATTTCATCGGCCAAATCGGAATCGTTTACATGCACATGATTAAAAGATTCGCTCAGTAAGTCGCGCAATATTGTAGAAGTTCTGTCCAATTCGCTCACCACTTTGAGCGGTGCTTTTCCTTTGACCAATTTGCCAGAGATTTGTTCCCAGCGTTCTAATAGTTGACTTAAATCAGCATGCAATTCGGCCACTTTTTTGCCTTCTGCCACTGTTCGAATAATGACTCCAAAGTTTTGAGGTTTAATACTGCTGATAAGCCTTTTCAGTCGTTTTCGTTCGTCGCTGCTCTTAATTTTCTGAGAAACAGAAATTTTGTCGGAAAAGGGCATGAGTACAAGGTATCTGCCGGCAAATGAAATCTCGGTAGAAATACGCGGCCCTTTTGAGGAGATGGGCTCTTTTGCTACCTGAACTAAAATTTGTTGATTTGGTTTTAATACTTCACCAATTTTGCCGGTTTTCTCGATATCCTTTTCCAACTCAAATTGGGAAAAATCAAAATTTTCTTTGCTCCCACCCATAACTTGGTGAGTGTATTTTACGAGCGAACGAATCTGTGCCCCTAAATCGAGGTAATGCAAAAAAGCATCTCGTTCATAACCAACATCAACAAATGCCGCATTCAAGCCGGGCATTATTTTTCGTACTCTACCTAAGTATATGTCGCCAACACTAAAATTGTTGTTATTCTTATCTTGATGAATTTCAACAAGCTGACCTTTTTCCAATAAGGCAATTTCTACTTCCGAGGAGCGAGAATCGATAATTAATTCTTTATCCACATGTTTGTTTTTAGGTAAATGATTAAACACTTAGCTTTTAAGTGCTGAAGAAAACAAGGAAGGAAGGTATTCTATTCAATTGAAGGCATGAGCCAAAAATATCATTATCTATAAAAAGCAAGATTTGTTATGCAAAACAAGTCCATTGCATAACAAATCTCAGCTCGCATAAATAAAATTATTTCTTTTTATGCCGATTTTTTCTAAGACGTTTTTTGCGCTTATGCGTCGACATCTTATGTCTTTTTCTTTTTTTTCCGCTTGGCATTCTACTTTGTTTTTAGCAATTATTTAACATTACCTTTAACCTCGCTAACAAATGTTTTTGCGGGTTTAAAAGCTGGTATATTGTGTGCAGGAATAATAATGGTTGTATTTTTAGAAATATTCCTTCCTGTTTTTTCAGCTCTTTTTTTAATAGTAAAGCTACCAAAGCCTCTTAAATAAACATTTTCGCCACTAGCCATTGATGATTTAATAGCATCCATAAATGCTTCAACAGTTTTTTGAACGGCAACTTTTTCTACCCCAGTTTTGTTGGCAATATCAGCTACAATTTCTGCTTTTGTCATGATAATATCGTTTTAAATTATTTCTTTAAATTTGTAATGGGATGCAAAGATATATATTTTTTTATACTACAAAAGAATATTTTATTCTTTTTTCATGCTAAATAGCTCACTTATAATTGTTTTAATCACTTATGTCAATAACCCAAGTACTTATTCACTGGTATCGAAGTAATAAACGAACATTGCCCTGGCGAAACACCAACGATCCATATAAAATATGGCTCTCCGAAATCATCATGCAACAAACTCGCATTGATCAAGGATTGGCTTACTATCAGCGATTTGTTGAGAAATTTCCGACGCTTACAGACTTAGCTCAAGCGGAAGAACAAGAAGTTTTACGCCTTTGGCAAGGATTGGGCTATTATTCCCGAGCAAGGAATTTACATGCAAGTGCCAAGCAAATTCTGAATGAGTATGAGGGCGTTTTCCCGTCGGATTACGTTTTGATTTTAAAGCTTCGAGGTGTTGGAGAATACACTGCTGCTGCAATTTCTTCCTTTGCCTTTGGCCAGGCTTATGCAGTGGTTGATGGCAATGTTTATCGCTTTTTGGCTCGCTATTTTTCGATCGAAACTGCTATTGATAGTCGTGAAGGACAAATTCTATTCAAAAAGTTGGCAAATGATTTATTGGACAAAAATCGCCCTGCTTTGTTCAATCAAGCCATTATGGAGTTTGGCTCGCTTCAGTGCAAACCGCAAAATCCGAATTGCACAATATGTCCCTTTCAGTCTTCTTGCAGGGCGTTTGCAGAAAACAAAATCGCGCTGCTTCCTGTAAAAAAGGAAAAACAAAAAGTGAGAAACCGCTTTTTTTACTATTTGGTTTCCGAAGACTTAAACGGAAAATTTTTGATGAAAAAACGAGACGAAAAAGATATTTGGCAAAACCTCTATGATTTCCCACTGATTGAAACCGAGCAGGCCATTTCCGAAAATGAACTAATCGGAAAACTGCTTCATTTGTCTATTTTCAATTCCAAAAATTTGGTTGTAAAAGAATTTTCACAAGAAAGTATTCAATTGTTATCCCATCAAAAACTACACATCCGATTTATAAAAGTTCGCTTTTCGTTCGTTGAAAAGGAAGAATTCACTGCTTATTCCAAAGCGGAAATTGAACATCTACCTCTTCCGCGACCCATAGAACGCTATCTGAGCCAAATTCTATCCGATTGAAAGTGCCATATTTTGTTAATTTTGCAAAAAAAATAGTCCATGATTTCAGTTAAATCTTTTGCCTTTAACCCGTTTCAAACCAATATGTATGTATTGAGCGACGAAAGTTTAGAAGCCATTGTTATTGATCCCTCTTTTTCCAACGCCCAAGAACATGCTTATTTTGATAGTTATATTTTAAATAATAAATTGAAATTGGTGGGAGTTTTCAATACTCATCTGCATTTCGACCATTGTTTAGGAGCCGCTTATCTTGATCAGAAATACGGATTAAACTATGCTGCTCATATCGATGGCTTGCCATTTATTGATGGAGCAGCGAAACAAGCTTCCTATTATGGTTTGCAAATTACAGAGATTTTTGCTCCCAAATTATTTATCAATGGCACCGATAAAATCAAATTTGGCAAGAGCGAATTGCGTATTTTAGAAACACCCGGACATGCCGCCGGAAGTCTCTGTTTTGTGTCCGACACGGACAAATTCGTGATTACGGGCGATGTGTTGTTTAAAGAAAGCATCGGACGAACCGATTTGCCTACCGGCGATTTGGATTTGCTTTTGGAGAGCATTCATACCAAGCTTTTTTCTTTGGGAGGCGATTATAAGGTTTATCCGGGCCACGGACCAAAAACCAGCATTGCTGAAGAAATTGCCCGAAATCCTTTTCTTAAATTTGACGAAATACCTTAGTTACATCTAATTGCTGCATGCAATTGAAATGTTTTTTAGGGCATTGGTGAAACCCGAGTTTGCTACACGGACGACAGTTTAATTCTTTGTTTTCGAGCACTACAACATGTGCTGATTTTTGAGGAATATAGGGATACATTCCAAATTCAGGGACGGTATTTCCCCAGAGCGAAACGATTTTTTTTTGGTAAGCGGCAGCAATATGCATCAAACCGGTATCTCCCGTAATGAGCATGTGTGCCTCGCGAATAAAAGCAGCGGATTGATTAAGCGTAAAATTGCCACAAGCATTGAAAAAAGGGAGGTTTTTGTTTTCACTTATTAACTTTTCGGCCAATTCATATTCGCTTTCTCCGCCCAAAAAGACCATGGGCAATGGCGAAAGTTTAGCCATTTCTGTCCATTTTTCAAAAGGAATTTTTTTTGTAAAATAAGTCCCGGCCAATGCAAATGCGACATATTGATTGCGAAAAGAAGCGGGCAAATAAGATTTAACTTCTTCGTTTCCGTCAAAATAATCGAGTCCCAAGAAATCGTTTTCAACACCGATAATTTTCAAAGCATCAAAGTACCGATCAACCAAGTGTTTTTTTGGCAAGCGATTTATTTTAAATTGCACATACAGCCATTTTTCGAAATTCAGTTTGTCGAAACTGAGGCTTTTTACACCCAGTTTCCTTTTTACAATAAGACTTCTCAAATTTTTATGCAGGTCGATAATTAAATCGAATTTCTCTTGCTTTAATTGAGGAATCACCTCGTTTATAGATTGTTCGAAAGTGTGAATTTTGGTGAGATACGGATTGTTTTCCAAAATAGAAACAAAACGCTTTTTGCTAAGAAAATGAACTTCAGCGCCTTTCAATTGCAGTTTCAGCGCACGAATTACGGGCGAAGTCAACACAATATCGCCGATGGAACTAAACCGAATAAGGAGTATTTTTTGCATTTCGACTGTTTTCATTTTTTGGCTTGTCTTCCGGAAACGATTCCTCGAAAATGTTTCGAAGCATTTTTTCACAAAACTAAGTATTATCCTGCATTCTTTACCATATTTGCAGCTCAATTTGCCACTATGAAATCCGAAACCAAAAGCCTGTGGGCAATTCATATCTCCGTTTTACTTTTTGGCTTTGCCGGACTGTTTGGGAAATGGGTTTTATTGCCAGCTCAACTGATTGTTTTTGGACGAGTTTTTTTTGCTGCTTTTTTCTTGTTTATCTACATTTTGATTGGAAAGAAATCGTTTCGATTGGCCTCTTTACACGATTATTTTACGCTCCTTGTGGCCGGAATTTTGTTGGCTTTTCATTGGTTTACATTCTTTTATTCAATCCAAATTTCGAGTGTAGCCATCGGGATTTTAGGAGTTTCTACATTTTCGATTTTCAGCGCCTTGCTCGAGGCATTATTTTTTAGAGAAAAGTTCTGTTATAAAAATCTGATTCCTGCATTTTTGAGCGTTGTAGGAATTTATATTATTTTGCCTGAGTTCAGCCTGAAAAACGACGTTTCTTTCGGCCTATTTCTGGCAATAATTTCCGGTTTTACTTTCGCTATTATCTCTTTTTTGAACCGAAAACAAGTGCAAATGTACAGTGGCAGCCTTGTTGCTTTTTATCAAGATTTAAGTGCTACTTTGGTTTTGATTCCGCTCTTGTTTTTTGTTGATTTAAAAATAAATCTCTTAGAGATTGGTCAGTTGGCTTTGCTTGGCGGTATATTTACCGCTATTGCTCACACACTGTTTATTAGCGGATTGAGTAAAATAAAAGTTCACAAAGCCAGTGTTGTGGCCAATATGGAACCTGTTTATGGTATTCTTTTTGCCTTTTTTCTGCTGAACGAACGGCCAGATAAATCCGTATTGCTGGGTGGTTCTATCATTGTTGGGATGGCTTTTTGGGTAAGCCTAAGAAAAACCATTTAAAGCATTTTTATCAATATGTTTTGGTCATTGTTTCGGGAATAACCAAAATAAAATCGGCTTTGTTTTTATAGTTTTCCTCCAAGTCTTTCACTTCTTTTTGCTCAACACTGGTGATGGTCAAAATTTTTAAATCGGGCTTCGCTTGCAACAAATACCAGACAATTCCCTGAAAATCGTCGGAATGATAAGCACCGTTGAAATGAAGAAATAATTTCCCATCGCTCCAGTTTTCAAGAATAAATTGAGCCATGGTTGCATCTTTTAAAGCTTGCGCTTTTGGTGTATTTACATTCACATGTGGCGAATCTTTTATGCTCTCCAGCATGTTTTTGTAGCCCGAAAGAGTGCTGTCGTACTGGATAGGCAGTTTGGCTATAAACTCTTTTGCTTTCGCCGAAAGGCTGTCTAAAGCAATCAATCCTTTGCTGTTCACTAAGGAAGCATATCGGCGAGGCACATTTGTAGCAACAAAACGTAAATTGCTGTCTTTTGCAAATTCGAGCAAAGGTTTATAATCGGTTTTGTAGTTGTTCCAAAGCCTAAGTTCTTTTTCGAAATTGACTGTCTTTATATTGCCATCAAAATATTCATCGATAATGATTTGATTGTCGGATTCAAACATTTCGGCTCCCAACATCAAGTCTTTTCCCTTTAGAGCGTAAAAATCTTTTGTCATTTCAAATTGCAACCAATGTGAAATCGGATTATTATGCATTTCGCCAAAAAAAACGATATCGACTTCTTCCGAAGCTTTGAGAATTTTTTCATATTGAACCGCTTTTCCGTTTTTGTCGAAGATTTGGTAGGCGGGTTTGTCTGTTTTAAAGGCTAAAAATAAGGATATTGTTAGCACCAGAATGCCAAATTTTGCTTTTTGCATGTAGTTTGAAGATAATTGATTTTAGTTTACAATTGCTGCGTTTTCAATCAAAACCTCATAAAAATAGCCATAACCAAAGTCTTTATTTAGCACAACTACTCCTTCAAAAGTAACAATGTCTTGAACATTCGCCGCCATTTTGGTAGTGATAGTCAGGTCGTATTTGTCGTTGAATGAAGTGCCATCTTGAATATGTACCCAATTGGTATTCATGATTGCCTCAGAATATTTCACTACTTCGCCTCTAATTTTGACTTTTTTTCCTTCATATTTTTGAAGGTTTTCATAAAGTTGCCCAATGCTAATCGCATCTTTTGGAATTTCAATGTTCAACTCTTGTTTTTCTGTTGTAATTTTTCCGCTCGATTTTGTTGGCATAGAAGCTGGCGCTTCGGTTTGTTCCAATTCGGAAGGATTTTTAGATACTTTCATCAAGAAAACAACTTCTTCGAATGGTCGGTTGAGCTCTTTGCTATAAAAATCTTTCATCACCAAAGGTTCGGTATAATAAAATACATCTCCTACTTTTGCGTCTTGCTCTGTTATGGCAAACCATTTTAAACTATCGCCTTGTTCGCCCAACAAATAAATATATCCTCCGGCTGCAATGGTTTCTTTAACAACAAAGTTTTCGAATGCGCTTTTGTTTTCGGCTTCAGGTTTCGGGCTGTTTTTGCAACTTACCAAGGCGGTAAGCAACAAAACAAAAATTAAACTTGGAAATTTCATGACTATTTTTTTTATCAAAGTAAAGAATTTTTTTTTGAAAAAAGTGTTAATAAATTGTTAGAGTCTGCGAATCAAAAACGTTTTCGAATACCAAAGTAAATGCGATTGTATTGATTGTCGGTTTCGAAAACCCCTTCGTAGGAGCTCGATAGGCTTAAAAAACGATTTATTTGCCAATCGATATTGAACTCCGCAATGGATTGATTGAAAGGAGTAGTAGTGTTTACAAAGTTATAATCGACATAGCGGTAACTTATTCCGGCATTCAGTTTTCCTTTGAATAAATCTTTATCGAAGCGGGCTCCATAAATCTGCCCATCGAGATAAGCAGTTTGAAGTAGATTGGCTGTTACACTCAGATTCGCTTTCAAAAACGGAAGTTGAGCATAACGAACATACGCATTCACGTTTTTTGTAGGCCGATTGTCTTCCGGGCGATTGCGATAGCTTGTGCTTGCGCCTACCGAAATTTTCTTAAACGGCCTGTAATTCATCTGAAAACGATATCCTTGACGAGTTGATGATTCCAAAATACTGTCGGCGATGCTCTGAAAAGTTTCGTAATAAATTACATTTTTTCGGGCATCATAGGAAACGCTGGCATTGAGTTTTTCGCTAAAACGATATCGCAAAGAAGAATACATACTCGTGAGGCTTAATTGATTTAGCGGAAGCCCGTTTTCCAAACGATACATATCTATTTCGAACGAAACAAAAGCCTGAACATTTTTAGCCAAGGAATTGACGTGCTGAAAATACATAAAACGTCTATCGGTTTTTCCATTGTTTTTTTGTTCAAATATCGAAAATGTATTCTCCATGATCCCGGCTTTGCCATGAAGAGTATGCGCCGCATACACACCAAATTCAAACAAATTCTTGTCAAAACTGTAATCGATAAAGCTTGGTCGAGAGCCCACAGCAGCCCCCAAAGTGAAATTCCGAAGCCTAGTCTCGGCTTGCAACCCGTCAATAGCTCCAACATTTGCAATTTTTGTATTTATTTTCCGCCCGAGCCAAAGGCTTGTGTTTTCAGAAAGATCGTAGCGTGCGGCCAAAGTATAAATTTTCAAATCGCTTAAATTGATTGGCACAGCCACTCCATCGTAAATCCGATGTGAAAAAGCGAGGTACGATTCGATCGATAATCGGGAATTTGCAAGATGTTTTGCGTTCAAGTTGAACGTATAACGAAAACGATGGTTGTCGTTGGTGAAATTATTTGAAAGATTGGAATAGCTCGACAGCTTGATTTGTCCCCAGACCGCTTGTTTAACTTTTTTATCCTTTTCAATCGGTGGTGTAGTTTCCACTATTTTCACTTCATTTGTTTCGGGCAATAAAGAAAGTTTTGTTTCTTGTGTTTCTTTTGGAAGCCTTTCTGCAATTCGATTCTTAGCAAAAACCAACTCTTCGACAGCGAAATTTTCCCCTTCAAAAGGTTTTGCAACACAAGAAATAGATGAAAGTTGCTGAACAATCAAAACAGCTCTGTAAACGCCTTCCCTCTGTTTAAAAAGCGTATCTCCTTGTTGCAAGCCTTCGGTAGAAACAAACTTCACATAGATATTCTGAGAACTAACATAGGAAACCTTTCCTTCTGTAAATGCTGTATTTACCTGAGCCGACAAAGCCACGCTCATTAAAAGCAAAAACACGCTAGACGTAATTTTATTTCTGATTTTCATATTCTCTGTATTAATCTTCTTTTCCCGTTGGATGACATGTAAGGCAATTCACGCTGTTGTACACATATCCGTTTTCGTCTCTGTGTTGATTGTCGGTATCTGTTTTGTTGTGTTCGTGGCAATCGATGCAGGAAAAAAGAGCATAATTGCTGCTTACAGTATGGCAATCGGAACAATTGTTCCATTCTCCTTTGTGTGTACCACTATAAATGGGAAAATACGAAGCATCGTGATCGAAAGTGCTTGGTTTCCATGCATTCTGAGTATGACAACTTGTACAGTCAGTCGAGAAATTCGCCGCAAGATGGTTCGGATCTGTGGTTTGATTGTAATCGTCGGCATGACACCCAAAGCAAGTATTTGGTGTATTTACATATCCCGCAGCATGACATGATGCGCATTCGCTGGCTATGGCAGCATGTGCTCCTTCCAATACATAAAAATCATTGTGAATATCAAAACGCGCCGGTTTCCAGTCCGGTTTGGTAGTGTGGCATTCCAGACAGTTTACAGAAAAATTCAACTGTAAATGGGGCGGATTTAGCGACGCATTGTAATCTGCTAAATGGCAAGATTCACATTCGGGAGAAGGCTTTTGAATGCTTCCTGGAACATGACATAAAGTACAATCGACGATTGCGTGCCCTTCTGTTAAAGGGAAAAAACCATGCTCAAAACCACCCGAAGCCCAACCCGAAGTTCGCATATTGTGGCAGTCGAAACATTCGGTCGAATAGCCAGCCGATTGATGGTTGGGAGTAGTTGTTGCTAAGTATTCCGCTTTATGACAATCAAAACATTCTACGCCCAATGGACGGAATTGAAGCAAATTATCGGAAAGATGACAATCGAAACAATCGGCATTGGCATGCGCGCCAATCAAAGGAAATCGGCTGTTGAAATGAATTTCATTTACGTCTTCAATTACCCACGATTTAGACGTATGACACATTGCGCAATTGTTTCCCAAGGTGTTTTGATGTACATCCAAATGGCACGAAGCGCATTCGTTTTGTCCTTTTTCATCCGAAAAACTCAAGCTCAAATGACACATTTTACAATCAATTTGTTGGTGTTGTCCTTGCAAGTTGAAAGCGGTCTTGGAATGATCAAAAGTACTCGTTAATGAATTCACTTTCCAATTTCCTGTGGTATGACAGACAGAGCAATCAATCTGCAGCTTGCTCCCATGTGGTGTTTTTTGAGAAAACACACTAAGTGAAAACAACAATCCTAAAATTAAAAATGACGATTTTCGCATTTCTTCTCCTTTATTTATATTGATGTACGTTTTTGTTTAACAACTTCTTTATCAAGAAGTATTTTTAAAGCCTCACGTCTTATTTATTCTTTTTTACCATTTGGATGACATGTATAACAATTTATGCTATTGTAAATATATCCACCTACTGAACTATGTTCATCATCCATATCCGTTTTATTGTGTTCATGACAATCAATACAAGAAAAGACTGCATAATTGCTATTTACAGTATGGCAATCGGTACACGAATTCCATTCGCCTTGGTGATCGCCACTATAAATTGGAAAATATTGACTATCATGATCAAAAGTACTTGGATTCCATGCATTTTGCGAATGACATGAAGTACAATCGGTAGGGAAATTTGCCAATAAGTGATTTGGATCATTTGTAGTGTTGTATTCATCTGCATGACAACCGTAACAGGTATTTGTGGTATTTATATATCCGCTCGTATGGCAAGATGCGCATTCGGTTGCAATTAAAGCGTGGGCACCTTCCAAAACGTAAAAGTCGTTGTGAATATCAAAACTTGCTGGAGTCCAACCGGGCATTGTAGTATGGCATTGCATGCAATCTACAGGAAAACTCAACGAAGCATGTGGCGGATTTAAAGTTGAATTATAATCGGGCAAATGACAAGATTCACAATCTGGCGAAGTAGTTTCATAATTGCCTTGAATATGGCATGCAAAACAATCGGCCACTAAATGTCCGTTTGTTAATGGGAAAGTAGCAATATGGCTAAATGTACTTGGTTGCCAAGCATTTTGAGTATGACATTCGGTGCAATCGGTCGGGAAATTTGAAGAGAGATGAACGGGATCATTTGCGTTAGTATAATCATCGCTATGACAGCCATAACAAGTATTTGGTGTATTGGCATATCCACTTGCATGGCAAGATTCACATTCAGCCGAAATATGAGCATGAGCGCCTTCCAAAACATAAAAATCGTTGTGGACATCAAAACTTGCAGGAGTCCATCCCGGGAGTGTAGTATGGCATTCCAAACAATTGACCGACAAATTTAAAGATGCATGTGGTGGATTTAAAGTTGAATTATAATCTGGCAAATGACAGGATTCGCAATTCGGCGAAAGCGTTTGAAAACTTCCAACAGCATGACATAAATAACAATCAGCAATAGCATGTCCTTCAATTAAAGGAAAAAAGCCATGCTCGGCATCGCCTGACGACCAACTAAATGTTTGCATGGTGTGGCAATCGGAACAATCGGTTGAATAACCAGCCGCTTGATGGTTGGGAGCGGTTGTTGCTAAATAGTTCGTTTTATGACAATCAAAACATTCTACGCCTAAAGGCTTAAATTGCAATAAATTATCAGACAAGTGACAGTCGAAACAATCGGCATTGGCATGAGCACCAATCAAAGGAAACCGGCTGTTGAAATGGATTTCTTTTACGTCGGCAATAATCCATGATTTAGAAGTATGACACATTGCGCAATTGTTTCCCAAGGTGTTTTGATGCACATCCAAATGGCAAGAAGCGCAATCGTTTTGTCCCTTTTCGTTCTGAAAATTCAAACTTAAATGACACATTTTACAATCAATTTGTTGGTGCTGCCCACTTAAACTAAACGCTGTTTTAGAATGGTCAAAAGTGCTCGTCAAAGAATTCACTTTCCAATCGCTTGTGGTATGACAAACAGTGCAGTCAATTAGGAGTTTTTCACCATGAGGTGATTTCTGGGCGAAAATTCCAAGCGGAATCAAAATTCCTAAAATTAAGAATGACAGTTGACGCATTTGAACTCTCTTATTTTGTAAATGACGTATTTTTTTGATTCTTTGATTTCCTCTCTATGACAGTCCTTGCACTTTACTTTTGCGTGGGCGCCATCAAGCGGAAACAAAGTTTTGCTATGATCGAAACTCTGTATTGTCCAGTTTTCGAAAGAATGGCACCGAACGCAATCGCTTTTGCCGTTGATTTCAAATTGCTGTTTATGAACGTCGTTGTGGCATTCTACACAATTGCCTTCGAGCGTCGAAAACTTCTGAATGACGAGCCCCGTTTCGTTTTTTGGAAAATGGCAGCTTCTGCAATTCTGTTTTAGGTGAGCACCTTTCAGCTCAAAATCTGTTAGCTTGTGGTTGAATTGAGTGTTTTTCCACTCATTTTCGGAATGGCACGACTTACAATCTTGCTTGGGATAAAATTTCTCAGCAATTAAGCCTTTGTGAATATCCTGATGGCAATCAACGCATACTTTGCCAATTGCCTTGAAATGCCAAGTTTCGGTTTTTAGATGGCAGCTAAAACAAGGTGTTGCAAGGTGAGCACCATTTAAAACAAATGCCGATTGATTGTGCTTTTCGATTGGAAAAGTGGAAGGTTTGAATCCATTTACCGAATGACAATCGGCGCAATTTGGGTCTTGATTGTTTTTGTCTAATTCGTTTTTGTGATAATCCAAATGGCAATCGGTACACATTTTAAACGGCAAAGCATCGGTATAATTTTTTTTATGACAAACCTTGCAATCCACTTTTGCATGTTTTCCTAGCAATGGATAACTGGTTAAATTGTGGTTGAATGTTGCAATCTGTTTGATCTCTTTAAACGAGTTTTCGCTATGGCAAGAGCTGCAATTTTGGCCAAACTTATTTTCATGAATATCTTTGTGACAAGCCGTGCAGTTATCAAATTTTAATCCGGTAAATTTTTGATAATTTACGCCATTTCGAATCTCTTTGAGGTGGCATTTGCCACAATCGGCGGTTTTGTGCTTGCCATTTAGAACAAATTTGGTTTTGTTGTGGTCAAAGTTGAGAACAGGCTTAAAAGCTTGATGGTTATGGCAATCGACACAATTTTTAGAAAGACTTCCCTGATGAAAATCGGCATGACAACTTAAACATTCATTCCCCAATCCAAGAAAGGTTTTTTTGCGCAGCTTTAGCTTTTCATCCTTTATCAGTTCTTTTTTATGACAATTTTCACATTTTATTTCGGTGTGCTTGCCCAGTAATTTAAATCCTGTAAGCGCGTGATTAAACGTATCGGTTTTGATTCGAATAATTTCAAAGTTTTTTCCATGATGGTCGTTGTGACAAGCAGCGCACGATTTTCCTGCAACTTGGACAGAGGCATGAAATCCTTTTTTCTGATCGATTCGGCTCTTGATTTCGGTATGACAACTTAAGCATTTCTCGTTGGTAACCTTTTCGCCCAACAAATGGCATTGTGTGCAGTTCCGAATGCCTTCTAAATGCGCATGAGCTTGAGCCAAATCGCCCGGAGATATCTGAGCATAAGCCATGAAATATAGAAAGACAAATAAGACTAAAACCAATTTCTTTTTCGCTTTTTTCATTCTATTTATTTGTTATGAGTTAAAACGGCTTGACCAAATTTACGCGATATTTCGACTCCGGCTTTTTGCAAAAATTCGGTAGGAAGCTCGCCTCCGGCAAATATATAAACCCGATCTGCAGCAATGTATGTTTCATTTTCCAATGCGTCTTCCTTTAATTTCACTCCCATTTCATCAATCGAAATTACATTCGATTGGAAACGAACTTCCACTTTTCCACTCGAAATATACTGCATAATCTTTTCTTCGTTTTTTGGCTTCGCCCGATTAAAAGCCTTGCTTCGGTATGAGATGCACACTTTGTTTTTATCGGCAAGCAACAATGCGGCTTCAATAGCTGTATCGCCGCCGCCAACAATGAGGATATTTTTCTCTTGAATCAATTCGGGCTCAAGCAGTCGATAGGCCACTTTTTCTGTGTTTTCGCCATCGACTCCCAGTTTTTTTGGTGTTCCTCTTCGGCCAATGGCAAGCAGCACTTTTCTTGAGGTCATTTTCTCGCCTTTGGCTGTTTCAACAATAAACCGGCTTTTTTCCTTCACAATATGATCCACTTTTGTATTCTGTCGGATTTCAATCTTATTGTTGGTGAGTACGCTATTCCACAATGTGAGCAATTCCGTTTTGCTAGTTTCGTAAAGTTTCACTTGTCCATAAAGAGGCAAATCCATGGCAGAAGTCATCACTATTTTTGTTCGCGGAAAAGTAAAAACAGTTCCTCCCAAAGTATCTTGTTCGAGGGTAATGAAATTTAAATTGTGCTTTTTTGCTGTTAATGAAGCGGCTATTCCGGCCGGCCCCGAACCAACAATAATTAAATCATAGTTGGCCTCCACCGTTTTGTCTATGGTTTTAATCATATTTTCAACGGCTTGTTTTCCTTGTTCTACGGCATTTTTTATAAGTCCCATTCCACCCAATTCGCCTGCAATATACATCCCGCCTACATTTGTTTCGAAAGTATGATTCACATGAGGGAGATCAACACCGCGTTTTTCCGTTCCAATATAAAGGCTGATGGCTTCGGTTGGACAAGCGTGAAAACAAGCTCCGTGACCAATGCATCTTGAAGCATTTATGGTGGTCGCTTTTCCTCTTACAATTCCCAGAATGTCTTTTTCCGGACAAGCTTCGATACAAGCGCCGGTTTGGATGCAACTATTGATATCAATAATCGGATGTAGAGAAACCGGCTCGTACAAGCCGGCCGCTTTTGCGCGTTCTATTTTTTTTTCGACTTTTCTCGATTTACTTCTTTGCTGAAG
>DMBV01000024.1 GCA_003445975.1 Bacteroidales bacterium | reverse complement strand
ATGGACAATCATTCCATTACAGCAAAAAAACTGAAAGCAAACACCAACAATTCAAGCATCGATGCCGATTTTAACATCGAATATTCTTCACTGGCAACATTGACCGATTCGATGCAATTCAGCAAGCTGAATTTGGACTTGAGAAATTTAAATTTCAAAAACTCTGATCTGCTCTATTTTAGTCCCGAACTTATTGAACAGCCATTCTTTAAAGACAGCCAGAATAGTACAACCGCTTCAGGAATAATAAGTGGACAGATGAATAATTTGAACGGCAAAAACGTAGTCATCAAAACTGCCAATCGTACAATCTTAAAAACCGATTTCAGCATCAAAGGTTTGCCCGATTATAAAACCGCATTTTACGATTTTCCCAATCTGAGCATCCAATCGGGCAAAAAAGATTTGATAAGGATGGCCGACACCTTAATTCCTAACAGCATAGAACTTCCGGAAAATATCAGTTTGCAGCTTGTTTTTAAAGGGCAGCTAAAAAGCTTTGAATCGCACGCAAATATGAACAGCAGCTATGGAACGGCACAACTTTTTGCAAAGATCGATCGGAATGAAAATTTCAGTTGTAACGCAAATATTTCGAATCTAAATTTAGGCATCTTGTTGAAAGACACCGTTTTGTACGGACCGGTATCGCTCACCGCCGAAGCCAAAGGCTACGGATTGAAAATGAATACGGTGAAAGCAAAAATAAAAGCCAACGTAACGGAAGTATATCTCAATAAATACACCTATCACAACTTGACGATGGATGGAGCGGTTTCCGGCAAGCAATTCGAAGGAATAGTGAAGCTGGATGATGAAAATGCAATGTTCGTTTTTGACGGATTGGTGAACCTAAATCCAAACCAAGAGCAATATAAATTTAAGTTGAATGTGTTGGGTGCCGACCTTCAAAAACTCAAACTTACCGAAAATGATTTGCGGATAAGCTTTGTTGTAGCAACTGATTTAAAAGGCGGAACCGCTGATAAGATGAATGGTACGGCAGGAATCACCCAGATTGTTGTTGCTCGTGATGGGAAAAAATACATGCTCGATTCCTTTTTAACGGCTTCGGTAAATGAGCCCAACAAAAGTGAACTGAATGTGAGCAGTGCGCTCATCGACATCAAATATTCGGGAACTGTTTCGCCCCTTGCACTTCCGGCATTGCTCAATCAATTCATAAATAATTACTTTCCGGTATCAGATGCAAATCAACTCGTTACAAAAAGCGATTTGTCGAATTTTAATTTTGAGATACGGCTTCACAATCATCCCCTACTTTCGAAAATACTTTTGCCTGAATTACTGGATTTCGAGCCGGGAATCATTACGGGAAGTTTTGACAAAGAAAAAAACGACTTGAAGCTATATGCTTCCATGCGAAAAATAGTTTATGGAAGTAACGAAATTAAAGACTTTGCGATTGATGTAAATTCGGACAGCAAGGCTCTGAATTATAAAATTTCAAGTAGTGCTATTTCAAACTCCCAAATCAATTTAGACAACTTTTCGCTGGATGGGAAATTGGCCGACAATACATTGTTTGCAAACATTTCGTCAACCGAAAAAAATAAGAAAAAGCTGCTGATCAGGTCTCAGATTACAAAAGAGAATGGAAACTACAGGCTTGCACTCGATCCGAAAGAGTTTTATCTGGTGAATAACCGATGGGCTATTGCTCCCGATAATTTCATTGAATTCGGTGATCAAGGATTCCGTATCCACCATTTTTTCATCGATCACAACGAAAGCCACATCAATATTGCCTCGGTTCACGATCGGTTCAACGACGATTTGAATATTGCCATTCAGAATTTCAGACTCGACGACCTTTCAAAGATTATTGAAAAAGACACCTCTATAGTTAAAGGAACTGTGAATGGAAACGTATTGCTGAAAAGGGTGAACAACTCCTACGGTTTAATCTCAGATGTTAAGATAAATAACCTGATAGTTCGTGACGTTGCCATCGGAAATCTATCGATAAAAGCACAGAATCCAAGCTACGAGAAATTTGACATTGATGTGGACTTATCAGGTACTGAAAACAATCTTACTGCAAACGGCTATTTTATCCCAAACGGCAAAGCGAATACGGTGAACATAAAAACAGTGATTCAATCGCTTTCGATGAAAACCGTTGAAGCTTTTTCGATGGGGCAAATAAGTGAAGCAGCCGGAACGCTCTCAGGAAATTTTTTGATTGAAGGAACAACTGCTGCACCAGAACTTACCGGAGAATTGGTTTTCGACAATGCCTTTCTGAAACCTTCATTTTTGAATAACCGTGTGGAAATAAAACACGAAACAATTCAACTGAAAAAGGACGGAATTTATTTCGACTCTTTTACCTTGTTGGATGTCGATCAACATACAGCAATCGTTGATGGATCAGTTCGAATGAAAAAATTCTCAAATTTCATTTTCGCCCTACATGTTAATACAAAAGACTTTTTATTATTCAACACTTCAGCAAAAAACAACAAAGAATTTTTTGGTCGCATGATTGTTGACAGCAAGATTGATGTCGGTGGATCGATGAAACTTCCGGTGGTGAATGCCAAAGTGAAAATGAAAAAAGGCACAAACTTTACATTTTCTGTTCCTGACGACAAACTGACCACCGACAAAGGAGAAGATGTGGTTGAATTTGATAACAAGCTAAAGCTGAATCCAATCCTTTCCAGAGGCGAGAAAAAAGGAGTGCAAACAACCGGCATGACTGGTTTTGATCTCTCTTCCATTATCCAAATTGACAAAGAAGCAACGCTCCGTTTATTGATGGATCCGGCTTCTACCGACTCATTGGTGGTTAGAGGCGAAGCTGCTTTAAGTTTCACGATGGATCAAAGCGGAAAAATGAGCCTCACCGGCGCCTACAATTTAAGCGATGGAAGTTATTTAGTTTCGTTGGAATCGATCATTAAAAAGAAATTCGACATTGACGCAGGAAGTACAATTATCTGGAATGGCGATCCTTTGGATGCCGAAATATCGATCAATGCAAAATATACTGTAAGGGCTTCACCTTATGATCTTGTGGCCGATCAAATATCAGAATTAAGTGATGTCGAAAAAGGCGGTTATAAACAACGGTATCCATTTCTGGTTTTGCTGAAACTGCGTGGAGAAATCTTACATCCTATCATCAGTTTCGAAATTCAATTGTCGCCCGAGGACAAAGGAATTCTGGGCGGAGCCGTAAATCAGAAACTAATCATGCTAAACGAAGATGAATCGGCATTGAACAAACAGGTTTTTGCTCTATTGGTCATGGGCCGCTTTGTTCAGGAAAATCCCTTTCAAACGGAATCGGCCGGAGGAACTTCGACTATCATCCGATCTACGGTGGGCAAATTTCTATCGGCACAATTAAATCAACTGAGTTCAAAAGTGATCCCCGGAATGGAATTAAATTTTGATATCCAATCGTACGACGATTATCAAACCGGCCAAGCAAAAGGAAGAACTGAAGTGGAAATTGGAATGAAAAAGCAACTTTTTAATGAGCGATTGTCCGTTCAGCTTGGAGGCGCTGTTGATGTGGAAGGCGATCAGGCAAAACAAAATTCGGCCAGCGATTTTACCAGCGATGTAACAGTAGAATATAAATTGACAAAAGATGGCGGTTTCAGAATGAAAGGATTCAGACACAATCAATACGAAGGAGCCATTGACGGTCAATTGGTCGAAACGGGAGTAGGTTTGGTATTTGTGCGCGATTTCAATGGTTGGCGCAGATTATTCAAATCGCAAAGAAACAGGAGTGATTCATTGAAAAAACAATAAAATAATGTCACGATCGATCCAAAACAAACTCTTCCTATTGCTTGTTGGCTTCCTCTTGTCGGCATGCAATGTTACCAAGCATATACCTGAAGGCGATAGGCTTTACACAGGTGCAAAAATCACACTGGAATCGACCGATAAGTTCAACAAACGCATGGTCAAAGCTGCGGCACTAAGTGCTGTGCGGCCGTTACCAAATAAAAGCTTTTTAGGGCTTCGACTGAAATTGTGGAAATACAATTTAGTGGGAGAAAACCCTGAAACTAAACTGGGAAAGTGGTTCAAAAGAACGGGAGAACCACCGGTGCTGTTGAGTCATGTTAAACCCGGACTTACATGCGAAATAATTGATGCAAAGCTCTTCAATCTGGGAATATTCAAAAGTTTTACGCAATCGAAAACCATTGAAAAAAAACATACTGCCAAAGTAATTTACACCAGTCATGTTCACAAACCATATGTTGTTAAAGATTTGATTTATTCCATTTCGGACGACAGTTTAAGTCGTTTGGTTCTCGCCGAAAAAGATAAATCGTTGATAAAACCCGGTGAAGATTACAATCTCGACATTTTGAAAACGGAACGGATTCGAATCGATGGGTTCTTAAAAAACAACGGCTACTTCTATTTCAATCCCGATTATTTGCTTTTTAAAGCCGACACTTCAATCAGCAATCAGGATGTTTCGTTCACATTAACGCTAAAAGACAGTATTCCCGACAATGCATTAAGGGTTTATCGCATCAACAAAGTATTTGTCAATCAGAACTATTCCTTAAGTGAGAAAGATGCCGGTTCAACCAGCGACACCTTAATTTATGAGAATAGTCTGTTTTTGGGAAATGAAGAAAACAGGTCAATCCGGCCTATGGTCGTTTCAAAATTGATCTATTTACGAAAACACGAACTCTTCAAACGACAGAATCACATCATCACCTTGAACCGCTTAATGTCGCTGGGGAATTTCAAATTGGTTCAGGTGAATTTTTCGGAAAGCAAGGATTCGATAGCGGGATTATTGGATGTTATGATTCTGATGACGCCCTTGCCAAAGTACACATTCAGAGCAGAAATCGACTTGGTTTCAAAATCGAATAATTATGCCGGACCACGAATGAATTTAAGCATTCTGAATCGAAATACCTTTGGAGGAGCGGAATTGCTGAATCTGAATTTGGCTGGATCGTTTGAAGCACAGTGGAACGGCACCGATGAAAATTTTTATTCCTATTCCTTTAACCCCCAATTGGAGCTTACTTTTCCGCGTTTTCTTATTCCATTTAATGTCAAGAGAACAAACAGTATTTATATTCCAAAAACAAGCGTAATCCTTTCATACAATTATCAAAAACGAGTCAATTATTTCGACATGAATACTTTTCGATTCGTTTATGGTTATAAGTGGAAAGGAAATATTCGGAAAGAGCATGAATTGAATCCAATAGTGGTAAGTTATACTTCCGTTTCGAACAAATCAACGCTATTTACCGATTTGCTTGAAGCCAATCCTTTCCTGAAAAAAAGTTATGAAGAGCAATTTATTGCAGGTGGAAGTTATTCGTTTACGTATAGCGAACAAATGCTGACTGGGAAAAAGCTGCAAACCTATTTTAATTTAGACGCAGAACTTGCCGGAAATATTTTTTCATTGGCAAACAGAATTGGTGGTGTAAAAGTATCATCCTCCAATCCATCTACCATAGTTGGTTCTATCTATTCACAATACGCAAAACTCAGTTTGGATGGGCGTGCTTATTTTAATTTCAAGAATAAAAATAAACTGGCCACCAGATTTTTTGTCGGATTGGCGAAGCCATTTGGCAATTCTTCGATTTTGCCTTATTCCAAACAGTATTTCAGCGGCGGGCCAAACAGTTTGCGTGCCTTTCAGATCAATTCGGTCGGGCCGGGTACTTTTTATCAGGATACCAATCTAATCGGATTTTTACAATTGGGCGGCGATGTAAAACTGGAAATGAATACCGAATATCGCTTTGCAATTTATCGCTTTTTTAAGGGGGCTTTATTTGTGGATGCAGGAAATATTTGGCTACTCCCGTCGAATCCCGCCAATACCGGAAGTCCGTTTCTATTTTCCAAATTTATGAATGAAATTGCCG
>DMBV01000031.1 GCA_003445975.1 Bacteroidales bacterium | reverse complement strand
TCAACCTCTTAACACAAAATAAAGTATAAAATCAAACAATAAAATCTATGGCTAATCTTGAAATAAACTTTGCAGGCATTAAATCACCAAATCCATTTTGGTTAGCTTCCGGCCCTCCAACAAATTCGGGATATCAAATTATGAAAGCATTCGACCAAGGTTGGGGCGGTGCTGTTTGGAAAACGCTCGGAATCCCTGTAGTGAATGTATCGAGCCGGTATGGTGCTGTTAATCATCGTGGAAATAGGATGGTGGGACTCAATAATATTGAACTAATAACGGATCGTAGATTGAGCGATAATCTGCGCGAAATGGAAGAAGTCAAAAAACATTTTCCAAATCATGCAGTAATTGCATCCTTGATGGTACAAAGCAAAAAGGAATGGCATCAAATTGTCAAAGATGTTCAAAATGCCGGAGCCGACGGAATTGAATTAAACTATGGCTGTCCTCACGGAATGTGCGAGAGAGGAATGGGTTCGGCAGTAGGACAAGAACCCGAAATTTTAGAATTAATCACGCGTTGGGTCATGGAGGTTGCAAAAGTGCCTGTAATTGTGAAACTCACACCCAACATTTCTGATATCACCGAACCAGCACAAGCAGCACGTCGTGCAGGTGCCAATGCAATCTCTTTAATCAATACGATTCAAAGTCTGGTTGGTGTTGATATAGATAAATTTGTACCCTATCCTATTGTCGGAAATAGCAGTTCAAATGGTGGATATTGCGGTCCTGCAGTGAAGCCAATTGCGCTTAATATGGTAAAAAATTGCGCTCAACATCCATTGGTTCAACTACCAATTTCTGGAATTGGAGGAATAGAAAATTGGCGCGATGCGGTGGAATTTATATTGCTAGGCGCGTCATCAGTACAAATTTGCACTGCCGTAATGCACTATGGTTTTGGAATAATTCGTGATTTAACTGCTGGTCTTGAGCAATATATGGATACGCATGGATTTTCAACTATTGATCAATTTGTAGGGAAAGCGCTTCCAAATGTAAAGGAATGGGCAGACCTGAATCTAAAATACAGTGTTAAAGCAAGTATCGACGAAAACAAATGTATTGGTTGTCAGTTATGCTATATTGCTTGCGAAGATGGTGCGCACCAAGCCATTGATTTGAATGCTGATAAAAGCATCAGAACACCTAAAATCAATGAAGAAAATTGTGTGGGCTGTAATCTATGTTCTTTGATTTGTCCGGTTGAAAATTGTATAACTATGGTTCGTAAAGATGACGGCAATCAGCATGTCACATGGAAACAACGTACTGATTCAGATAACATTCCCACTACTTTCGACGACGAATTAGCTGGTGGTCTTGCGCATGAAGTTCGAAATCCGATGGATGCGCTAAAGAAATAAATTTTTTGAATCTTTTATATTTATCTGGATATTATTTGTTAAAAATTATAAAATTATGTTAGAAGAAGAATTAAAATCTGAAGGCAAATGCATGTTTTGCGAACAATTGTTTTCTCCAAAAGAAATTAAGAAGCATCTTGTAAAACATCTGGCTGATATGGAAAAAACAGATGCAGCCGGGAAAACACAAACCTACTGCCATATTGAGGTAGTCGCTGCTGAAATGTTTCTACATCTTCTAGTAAAAGGAAATAAAAAGATGGAAATAATCGACGATTTTCTAAGAGGTATTTGGCTAGATTGCTGTGACCACATGAGTGGTTTTCGTCATAAAAATATTGAAATTGAAATGGACGAAAAAGTTAAAGATATTTTTGTACCTAAGGTTAAGATATTTCACGATTATGATTACGGTTCTACTACAAGAGTTTTTTTAACAGGCCTAAAATATTATGATTTGAATCTGAAAGATGACATTATACTGTTATCACGAAATGAACCGTTAAAAATAATGTGCTCTATCTGTAAGATAAAACCTGCAGTTAATATATGTTCTGTCTGCTTATGGGATCGAGATTCAGTTTTTTGTGAATCATGTTCAAAAAAACATGAAAAAATTTGCAATGATTTTGACGAATATAGTAGCATGCCTATTGTTAACTCGCCAAGAATGGGTATTTGCGGTTATACAGGCGGATATATTGATACTGAAAGAGATGGGGTTTATAAGAAAACCTAGTCTTATTATTTTCGCAACTAATTGGTAAGGATAAAATACAGAATATCAATAAAATAACTTACCACTATAAAGGCACATTNNCACATTATCACATGAGCAAATTAGCCCTAACTTTGCCGCATGTCAAATAGCCTTAAAAATCAACAAAACATACTTCAAAAACTAAGCATAGAAAAGCTTAATCCAATGCAAGAAGAAGCGCAGGCCGTCATTCGTTCTTGCTCCGAAATCGTTTTACTTTCGCCTACAGGAACAGGTAAAACTCTGGCTTTTTTATTGCCAATAATAGCAGAATTAGATGCAGAATACACTGAAATTCAAGCCTTAATTGTTGTTCCTTCAAGAGAATTGGCTATACAGATTGAGCAGGTTATCCGAGAAATGGGAACGGGTTATAAAGCGAATGCTGTTTATGGTGGACGTTCAGGTTCGAAAGATAAGATAGAATTAAAACATCCACCAGCAATTCTTATCGGAACTCCCGGAAGAGTTGCTGATCATATCAGAAGAGAAAATTTTTCATTAGAGAATATCAAGATTCTAGTTTTAGACGAATTCGATAAGTCGTTAGAAGTTGGATTTGAAGCAGAGATGAGTGAAATAACTTCAGCTTTGCCTCATATTCAGAAAAAAATACTGACTTCGGCGACCAATAAAGTGGTAATTCCTGATTTTGTCGCTTTAAAAGATCCAACTTATATTAATTATCTCGAAGAAGGCGTTCCACATCTAAAAATCAAGACGATACTCTCTCCAACTAAAAATAAATTAGAAACATTAGCCAAAACGCTATATCAGCTTAGAAATCAACAGGGTATAATCTTTTGCAATTTCAAAGACAGTATTCAGGAAGTAAGCGATTTTCTGATTGATAAAAACATCAATCACGGTTGTTTTCATGGTGGTATGGAACAAAAAGACAGAGAAAGAGCGCTTATCAAATTTCGAAATGGAACCTATCAATTAATTGTAACTACCGATCTGGCTGCAAGAGGAATAGATGTTCCTGAGATAAATTTTATTATTCATTATCAACTTCCTCCAAGAAATCACGAATTTATTCATCGTAATGGAAGAACTGCTCGAATGCATAGTGAAGGAACTGCATATATATTGCATTGGGAAAAAGAATACCTTCCGGTGTACGTACCAGAAACAGCTAGCTATCGAGCAGAAGAAATCGATGACGAATTTACTCCTGCTGCTACAATCTGGGAAACTTTATTTATTTCAGGTGGAAGAAAAGATAAAATTTCCAAAGGTGACATTTCGGGTCTATTTATAAAACAAGGCAATATTGAAAAGCACCATATAGGAATTATCGAACTAAAGCAAGATTGTGCTTTTGTTGCAGTGCAAGCATCGCAAGTTGATAAACTTATTCAGAAGATTGATAATAGCAGGTTAAAAAAGAAAAAAATTAGAGTGAATATAATTTAAAATCAAACACAATTAAAACTAAAAAACACTGATTCGCTTCATTTGAATTCAGTCTTATTGCATGATTAAAATATAGTTACTTGTTATCTTTTGCTTTGAAAATAGTGGCTTTCTCGTTCTTTGAATTGCCTTGGTGGTTGGCGGTCTTGTGCAACAAAATTCCGTTGGTGCTTTCTTTTCCGGCCAATTTTCGAAATAGCAAAAAGTCTTACAGCCTCATCATCAATCCGCAAAGGTGCTGCAATACGAACCCTGCCCGT
>DMBV01000126.1 GCA_003445975.1 Bacteroidales bacterium | reverse complement strand
AAATACGGCACAAGGGTACTTTTTGCGCTTCTTCTACTTGTTCTCGGTTTTTGGGTAGCCGGTATTTTAAAAAGATCGCTTGCAAAAGTGCTCGAAAAGCGAAAAATTGATGAATCATTGACTCCCTTTGTATTGTCGCTCACGCATATTTCTTTAAAAATATTGGTCGTTATCAGCTCATTGAGTATGATTGGCGTTGAGATGACTTCGTTTATTGCCCTATTGGGAGCAGCCGGTTTGGCGGTTGGAATGGCTTTGAGTGGAACTTTGCAAAATTTTGCCGGTGGAGTAATCATCCTAATTATTAAACCATTTAAGGTGAACGACGTTGTGGAAGCCCAAGGATATTTGGGAACTGTAAAAGAGATTCAAATATTCAATACGATTTTGATTACTTTTGATCATAAGACCATTATTTTGCCCAATGGCGGATTGGCTACCGGCTCTTTGATAAATTATTCGACCCAAGAAACAAGAAGAGTAGATTGGAGATTCAGCATTGCCTATGGCGATGATTTTGATAAAGTAAAACGAATTCTGCTTGAATTGATAAACATGGACACGCGTATTTTATCCGACCCACTGCCATTTGTGGCGCTAGGCGAATTGGCAGATAGTGGTGTGGTTCTGGTTGTTCGCGTGTGGGTAAATACGCCAGATTATTGGAATGTGTTTTTCGACCTGAATGAAAAAGTGTACAAAACCTTTGCAAAAGAAGGCGTGAATATTCCGTTCCCACAAATGGAAGTACGCATTACGAAATAGGAAAGTAGAATTGCAACACAAGCTGAAATTTTGATTTGCTTATTTTGTTCGGGAGCAGCTATAGTTTACCAGTTTTATTAAAGCCAATTTGTGTTCATTTTCCTTAAAATCGTCGAGTAGAGCAATGGCTTTATCGCGGTAAGCAAACATCTGCTGCTCAGCATAAACAATTCCGCCACTTGCATTCACTTGATCGATCAAAAGAGAAACTTGCTCTGGTTTGTTGTGGTGTTTTCTGACAATGCGAATCGCTTTTTGGCGTTCGATAAACGACATCTGGTTCAACATATAAATAAGCGGCAGAGTCATTTTTTGCTCTTTGATATCAATTCCAAGCGGTTTCCCAATGCTGTTTGATTTTTGAAAATCGAAAATATCGTCTTTCAACTGAAAAGCAATGCCTACATTTTCGCCAAATTGATACATTTTTTCAACCAGCGTTTCGTTGGCTCCGGCAGAGGCTGCGCCAACAGCGCAACAAGATGCAATGAGTGTGGCGGTTTTTTTGCGAATTATTTCGAAATAAATTTCTTCTTGAATATCTAATCGGCGCGCTTTTTCTATTTGCAACAATTCGCCTTCGGCCATTTCGCGTGTAGCTTCGGAAACTATTTCTAATACTTGGTAATCCTTTGCAGCCAAAGCCAACGACAAGCCTTTCGACAATAAAAAATCGCCGGCCAAGACGGCTATTTTATTTTTCCAGAGCGCATTGATCGAAAAAAAACCTCTTCTTTTTTCGGCTTCATCTACTACATCATCATGGACCAAAGTGGCGGTATGCAGCAATTCGATCAAGCTGGCCGCGCGTGCCGTTGATTCGCTTGGTGTTCCGGCAACATAAGCACTCAAAAACACAAACATTGGACGCATTTGCTTGCCTTTTTGGCGATGGATATATTGCAATATCAAATCGAGCAACGGAACTTTCGAGTTCATGGCCACTTTAAATACTGCTTCAAACTGTTTCAAATCGGAAGCCAGCAATTGTTGTATTTCTTTTATCACACTCATTTAGGTTTCAAAATTAAGAATAATACCGATATATCTTTGGTATGACTTTAATTCCTATTCTTAAAGTGTGAAATGGCAGTCCCATTAGCTTGCTCAAAAATGTTATCTTAGAAATTCCCGGTTTTCAACTTCGGTTAGTATAGTCATTTGCTGAATGGCCATGTAGTTTCGTTTTATAAAGCATTCACTGGTTTCATCAACCAAAAAAACATTCGCTTTTTGCCCTATTTTTAGGATTTTCTATATTCTAAAAGCTTTTTTATTTCAATTAATTCTTGTTTCAATTCGGCTATTTCTTTTTCGGCTTTTACATTGATTTGAAAATCATTTTCGGCTCTCAATTCAGTATGTTTGGCTTGTAGATTTTGGCCCACCATTATCAAAGGCATTAGAAATATTTGAAGCATATTTGAAATAAAGAGCCATAATACAAACGCCGGATAGGGGTCGAATTTGAGATGTGTTGGGGCAAACATATTCCAACTCAACCAAAAAATTGTCCAAATAAAAATAAGAAAGAAAAATCCTATTGTACCAACCTTATTGGTGAGCCATAAGGCAAATTTTTCGGATCTGCTCAATTGTTCCTGGTGAACTTTGTAAGTATTTATGTGTTTGAACATGCGCGATATTTTTTTCTATCGGTTCCAAAAATTTATGATTATAAACANNCGGAATTCTCGTTTTTTGTTCTCTGTCCGAATAGAAATAAATGATAGAACAGAAGAAATGGTCAAAAGCAATGCTACTAAAGAGGTAAATTCGTCGATTAAATTATTCTCTACCCTACTAGTCAAGTGCAGAGAAGTAATTACAAACAGACAAAATCCAAGCAAATTTGCCGAAGTGCCTAAAATATGTTGTGAGGTTTTATTTGCCATTTTTATCTGCTAAATTAATCTTTTTTTCAAACTGCTTCATATCCATATCAGCTCGAATGGGTAAAATCGCTTGTCTGTTATCGGCTTAGCTGGCTATTTCTTTACTTCGTTTTAGAAAGAGATACGTTCGCCTAAAAACCCGAACAAATATTTGTGTGAACGAACGATTTTTCATTGATATTTCCAGAGAGTCGACTTTAGCAAAATCTTAATTTCGTCACACTCAACCGGTTCATTATCGATCATCAAAAATTGAAGATCAGGGTCCATCGTTCTCGACAAACTTTATTTATGCTTCAGCGCAGATTCAAACGCGGAGACTTCCATTGAGTTTGGCGATTTTTTTTATTCAGAATAAATGGCATCATTCTTTTTGTACCTTTGCAGCGATAATTCACAATAGGGGTGCCTTAATATTACAGGCTGAGAACATACTCTTTGAACCTGACACGGGTAATGCCGAAACAGGGAAAAAAGACAATCGATTTCGTTTTCTCTCTATTGATTTTTAATTTAAAAAAAATCAAAAGATGATTAAAAAATTAGTACTTATGAGTTTAGTGAGCATTCCCATGTTCCTTTTTGCTCAGTTTCACATTCAGGGAAAAGTAAGTGACAAAAAAAACAACGAAACGCTCGAAGGAGCAAATCTACAATTGGTTGGAACTTCAATTTATGCTATTAGCAATTCTGCCGGACAATTCAAGCTGGAGAACATTTCGAAAGGCGATTATACGCTCACGGTTACCTATGTTGGATATGCGCCTTTCGAACAACAAGTAAGCATTACAGAAAACAAAACGCTGTTTATTCAGATGAATCCCAGAATGGTTTTAAGAGAAGAAGTCATTGTTTCGGCTTTGCGTGTTTCCGAAAAATCGCCTACAACGTATTCTGAATTAGACAAAAAAACCATTGCAGAGAATAATTCGGGCAAAGATCTTCCATTTATCTTAAACACTATGCCTTCGGTTGTGGTAAGTTCAGATGCCGGTGCCGGAATTGGCTATACCAATTTCAGTATTCGTGGAACAGATATTTCGAGAATAAATGTTACTATCAACAGCATTCCAATGAATGATGCCGAATCGCACAGCGTTTATTTTGTCGATTTGCCTGATTTGGCTTCATCGCTCGAAAATATTCAGATTCAACGAGGTGTAGGTACTTCGACCAATGGAGCGGCTTCCTTTGGGGGCAGCGTAAATTTACAAACCAAATCAGTGAGCCAAGAGCCTTTTGCTAGTGTTCAATCTTCGTTTGGATCGTACAAAACGCTCAAAAACACACTCAGTTTTGGCACCGGAATTCTTGCCAACAAAATGGCCGTCGAAGCGCGCTTATCAAAAATCAGTTCTGATGGATACATCGACAGGGCTTTTGTAGATTTAAAATCTCTTTATTTTTCGGCCGGATATTACGGCAAAAATGATATTTTGAAGTTTACGCTTTTGAGCGGTGCCGAAAAAACCTATCAAGCTTGGAATGGTGTACCAAAAGTTCGCTTAAACAACGATGTGGCAGGAATGATGGATTTGGCTTCCGACAATTGGTGGGATTCTGAAACCACCGACAATCTGTTGAACTCCGATTCCCGCACATACAATTTCTATACCTACGACAATGAAATTGACGACTATCAACAGGATTATTATCAATTGCATTATTCGCACAGTTTCAACAACACCTTACAACTAAATTCGGCCTTATTTTATACAAGAGGGAAAGGCTATTATGAGCAATTTAAGACGAATCGGAAATTTGCCGATTATTTATTCGAAGAAATTGTAGTTGGAAATGAAACAATCAATCGCACCAATTTGATACAGCGCAAATGGCTCGACAATCATTTTTATGGACTCACCGCTTCCTTGAATTATAAATCCGAAAAAATTGAAAGCAATTTTGGAGGAGCAATTAGCCGATATGACGGCGATCATTTTGGCGAAGTTATTTGGGCCGAATATGCCGGAAACAATGCAATCCGTTCGCTCTGGTATTTTAACAACGGAATAAAAACCGACGGGAATATTTTCGCCAAAGCAAATTTTCAATTAAGCGAAAAGCTAAACGTTTATGCCGATTTGCAATATCGCTTGATACGTTATTCCATTGCCGGAACGCATGATGATTTACGCGACATTTCCCAAACCAACAATTTCGATTTTTTCAATCCTAAAACCGGCCTATTTTATCAGTTCAACGACAAAAACAATGCCTATGCTTCGTTTGCCATTTCCAATCGCGAACCCAGTCGCGGAAATTACCGTGATGCCGACGAAAATTATCTACCAAAACCTGAACGTCTTTCGGACTTTGAATTGGGTTATCACCATATCGACACAAAATTTTCGCTTGCTGCCAACCTTTATTTCATGAATTACAAAGACCAACTCATTGCCACCGGAAAAATCAACAATGTAGGAGATCCAATTATGACCAATGTGGCGAAAAGTTATAGAGCCGGAATAGAATTGAGCGGAAGCTTTCAAGTATCCGAAAAAATAAATTGGACGGGTAATTTCACTTTTAGTCAAAATAAAATAGTTGATTTTGTTCAATATATCGACAATTGGGACACCTGGAGTCAGGAATCCATAAATATTGGAAATTCGAACATCTTGCTTTCGCCCAACGAGATTGGAGCCTCCACATTCACTTATCAAGCGACTAAAAACATGCGCATCCAACTTATTTCCAAATATGTGGGACGGCAATACATCGATAATACCAGCAATTTGTACAACAG
>DMBV01000128.1 GCA_003445975.1 Bacteroidales bacterium | reverse complement strand
GTACCCGGGGCGGGACTTGAACCCGCACGATCGCAATGATCATTGGATTTTAAGTCCAACGTGTCTACCAATTCCACCACCTGGGCAATAAATTTATGAATGGTTTCGTGAGCGAAAGACGGGATTCGAACCCGCGACCCCGACCTTGGCAAGGTCGTGCTCTACCAGCTGAGCTACTTTCGCATTATTTTCGCTTTCTGCAAGAACTTTTTGCTCTACCATCCCTAATCCGTTAGCTATCGGAACAATCGGAATCGAGAGCGCTAATTCGCGTTGAGGGTGCAAATATAAGGAATAATTTTTTTCGCAAGCAAAATTTTATTCGAAAATTATTTGCCTAGCAATTTTTTGATTTCATTCAGCTTTAACAAGGCTTCAACGGGTGTTAAGGTGTTGATATCCGTGCTTAAAATCTCGTCGCGAATCTGATACAACAAAGGATCGTCAAGCTGAATGAAGCTCAACTGAAAATTTTCGGCTTTTGCGGATTTGATTTTCGATTTGGAAGATTGACTAAAATCGCCTTTTCTGTGTGCTTCTTCCAATTGCACAAGCATTTCGTTGCTTCTGTCAACAATACTTTGCGGAATTCCAGCCATTTTTGCCACATGAATACCAAAACTGTGTTCACTTCCACCTTCTTCGAGTTTGCGCAGAAACAGGACTTTGTTTTGAATTTCTTTTACCGAAATATGAAAATTCTTGATTCTTTTGAAAAATTTTGCCATATCATTCAGCTCGTGATAATGCGTTGCAAACAGCACTTTTGATTTAAAAGCCGGATGTTCGTGCAGAAATTCAGCAATGGACCAAGCGATCGAAATTCCGTCGTAAGTGCTGGTTCCTCGTCCTATTTCATCGAGCAAAATCAACGACCGATTGGAAATATTGTTCAAAATACTGGCTGTTTCGTTCATCTCTACCATAAAAGTAGATTCTCCCGACGAAATATTATCGCTAGCGCCAACACGTGTAAAGAGTTTATCGATCAATCCTATTTTTGCACTTTCGGCCGGAACAAAACTCCCCATTTGAGCAAGCAAAACAATCAATGCCGTTTGACGTAACAATGCAGATTTCCCGGACATATTTGGTCCTGTGATGATAATGATTTGTTGCTTTTCGGTATCCAGATAAACATCGTTTGCAACGTAGCTTTCGCCGGGCTGCAACTGCTGTTCAATGACGGGATGTCGCCCATTTTTAATATCTAAAACATAGGAATTATTCACTTCCGGACGAATATAATTGTATTCTACAGCAATAGCGGCAAAAGCCAACAAAACATCCAATTTTGCAGTGATAGCAGCATTTGTTTGAATTGGAATGATATAATCGGATAGGCTTAAAACCAAATTATTAAACAATTCTTGTTCGATACTTAGAATTTTATCTTCTGCACCCAATATTTTTGTTTCGAGAACCTTCAGTTCTTCGGTGATGTATCGTTCCGAGCCTGTTAAAGTTTGTTTTCGATGCCATTCGTCGGGCACTTTGTCTTTGTGCACATTGGTCACTTCCAAGAAATAGCCAAACACATTGTTGAACCCAATTTTCAATGAGCTTATTCCTGTTTTTTCGCATTCGCGCTGCTGAATATTCTTCAATATATCTTTGCTTGAGTGGCTGATATTTCTCAGATCGTCCAGCTCGTCCGAAACCCCTTCGGCAATCACTGCGCCTTTTCCAATGGCCACCGCTGCATCCGATTTTAATTCCATTTCGATTTTCTGACGCATTAAGCCGCAAAAATTGAGCTGTTCGGCCATTTTTCGCAAAGCGATTTCGGTACTCGCGGCTAAGGTTTTTTGAATGTGTTCTATATGATATAAAGATCTTTTCAATTGAAGTACTTCCCGCGGATTTATTTTGCTGGTAGCTACTTTCGAAATGAGTCGTTCTAAATCGCCCAAATCGTTTACTTCGGCTATCAATGCATCGCGCAATTTCTGATTCTGAACAAAAAAAGAAACAATGTCATGCCGCTCGCGAATTGGGTGCAAATCTTTCAGCGGCAATACCATCCATCGTTTGAGCATTCTAGAACCCATTGGGGAAACCGTTTTATCGATCACATCCAAAAGTGTTTTGGCATTTTCGTTGGGCGAATGAAGCAACTCTAAATTGCGAACTGTAAACCGATCTATCCATACATAATGGTCTTCGGCAATGCGCGATAATTTATTGACGTGAGCCACTTTATGATGTTGCGTTTCGTTTAGATAGTGCAAAGCTGCTCCGGCGGCAATAATTCCCTGTTCCAAATCTTCAACACCAAAACCCTTAAAACTCAGTGTTTTAAAATGTTTCAACAACAAATCAGAAGCGAATTCGGCGGTAAAAACCCAGTCGTCGAAAGTGGTCGTAAAAAATTTGTCGCCAAATATTTTCTGAAAATCGTTCACTTTGTTTCGCTGAACAATAACTTCATTCGGGCGAAAGCCTTGAAGCAATTTATCAATATACGCCAAGCTTCCCTGAGCAATAAAAAATTCGCCGGTAGAAACATCTAAAAAAGAAATACCACTCATTTTGGCATTGAAATCGACACTGGCCAAGAAATTATTTGTTTTGTATTCCAAAACGTTGTCATTGTATGATACGCCGGGTGTTACCAATTCGGTAACGCCTCGTTTAACAATAGTTTTGGTGCTTTTTGGGTCTTCCAACTGATCGCAAATGGCCACACGTTGTCCGGCCTTCACCAGTTTAGGTAAGTAAACATCCAAAGAATGATGTGGAAAGCCGGCCAATTCAACAAAACTTGCCGAACCATTGGCTCGTTTGGTCAAAACAATTCCTAAAATCTTGGAAGTTTTGATCGCATCTTCACTAAATGTTTCATAAAAATCGCCCACACGAAACAAAAGCAAAGCAGTTGGATATTTGGCTTTGATGCTATTATATTGTTTCATTAAAGGTGTTTCGGCAATCTTATGCTCAGGTAAAGCCATTGTAAATCTAATTTAGGCGTAAATTTACAGATTCTCGACAAAAATCACTTCTATTTCGGAAATTGTTGAAAACTAATCAAAATTTATAGGCTGAATTTTTCGATATCTATTTTTCAAAATAAACAATGTGCTTTTTTAATGTGTTGTTTTTCTATTACTAGCAAATAAATTTCTAAAAAAATTTAGTTAGTTAATAATTACTTACATTTTTTATTGCATCTTTGATAATTGAAGTTAAAATAGGTTGCTTCGCGATCTAAAAGTAATCTAAATATTAATTAAATTAAACCTAAAGTTTATGAAAAAAAGAATTTTATTATTAATCCTTGCTTTTTTTGTTGTGGCGATGCCGCAAGTATTTAGTCAAGGGGTAACTACTTCATCGATATCAGGAAAGGTAGTTGACATCAAAGGAGAAGCTGTTCCTATGGCTAATGTTGTAGCGATTCACACTCCTTCTGGAACGCAGTACGGAACCTCATCGATGGATGATGGAGGTTTTCAAATACGCAATATGCGTATTGGAGGGCCTTACAAAGTAGTTGTTTCATTTATTGGATTTGTAAATGCCGAGGAAACCGACATTTATCTACAACTCAACAAGACTTCGAATGTAAGCATTGTAATGCAGCCAAATGCCACCGAATTGGCCGAAGTTGAGATTTTGGCTAAAGGCGAAGGCGCAATGAGTGCCGAACAAACAGGTGCGATGACCAACATCGACAGCAAACAAATTCAAGGTTTGCCAAGTATTGCGCGTAGTTCAAAAGACCTCACCCGTCTTACTCCTCAATCAGACGGAAACAGTTTTGGTGGCCGCAACAATTTGTACAACAACTTTTCTTTGGATGGGTCAATTTTCAACAATTCTTTTGGATTGGACTACGCTACACCAGGCGGACAGGCTGATGCTCAGCCCGTTTCTTTGGATGCCATCGATCAAATTCAGGTTTCTTTAGCTCCATTTGATGTGCGCGAAGGCGGATTTACAGGTGCAGGAGTAAATGCGGTTACGAAGTCGGGAACCAACGACCTAAAAGCAACCGTTTACACTTTCTTGAGAAATGAAAAAATGATTGGTGACAAGATCAGTGGTGTGGATGTTCCAAACCTCGACTTCAGCACTAGCCAAACCGGCGTAAGTGTTGGCGGACCCATTATCAAAGACAAATTATTTTTCTTTATCAATGCAGAAGCTGAACGCAGAGATCAGTTGGCGCATGGTTTTGTGGCCAATGATGGCACAAACACTGGCGCAAATGTAACCAGCGTTTCCGAAGAAGATATTATTGCAGTTCAACAACATTTGATAAACGAATGGGGTTATGATCCAGGTGCTTACCAAGGATACAACCATCAAACTTACAACAATAAGTTTTTAATCAAATTGGATTACAATATTGCCAAGAATCACAATCTAACTTTACGTTACAATATGTTGGATGCATGGAAAGATATTCTTCCTCATCCCGAAGCCATCATTGGTCGCGGCCCAACAAGTTATCGTCTTCCTTTTGAAAATTCTTCTTATACCATCAACAACAAAATTCATTCTATCGTAGGAGAATTGAACTCTATTTTCTCCAGCAAATTGGCCAACAAATTATTGATTGGCTATACCGCTTTCCGCGATACACGCGATCCTCACTCGGCTCCGTTTCCTGTTATTGATATTTTTGATGCAAACGGGAACTTAGCAATCACCGCAGGTTCCGAAATGTTTTCGACAAACAATATACTCGACCAAGATGTTTTCCAATTTACAGATAACTTAACCTATTATAAAGACAAGCATACAATTACTGCCGGGGTGAATCTTGAAATTTTCAAATTCAACAACTCCTTTAACTTGTTCTATTATCCTTGGCATATGTTTGGAAGTGTCGCTGATTTCTTAGCCACCACTTCGGCAGATATCGACTTTAATCAAGAAGTAACCGATTCTCAACAAAAGCCTTATGCCATGGCAGAAGTAGATGTTGCACAGTTAGGTCTTTATCTTCAAGACGAGTTTCAGGTAAATGATCAATTAAATCTTACCTATGGACTGCGCATAGACGTACCAATCTATCTAAGTACCATTGAAGAATCGGCAGCAACTTTGGAAGCTGCCAATTTCACCGGATGGGTAGATGAAAACGGAAACAGCGTGAGTATTGATCCATCTGTATGGCCAAAAGCACGCTTGATGTGGTCGCCACGTATTGGGTTCAATTACGATGTAAAAGGCGATAACAGCTTAAGAGTACGAGGTGGGACAGGTATTTTTACAGGACGTATTCCTTTTGTATGGTTGGGCAACCAATCTTCGAACAGAGGTATGTATCCCGGTTATACATTCCAAATCAATTCGACTTCAGAAGATTTTCATTTTCCACAAGTATGGAAAACGAATTTAGCAGCCGATTGGAAACTGGCCAATGGTTGGTTTGCCAGTTTTGAAGGAATTTACGGAAAAGACATCAACGCAGTAGTTCATCGCAATTACAACATGCTTGCTCCATCTGAAAACTTAAGTGGAACAGGTGATAACCGGGCTATCTTTGCCGGCTTCAACGAGGTGAATATTTATTCTTCATCGGCAGATGCCATCGGATTTTTAGAAGCAGGAACGATTGTAATGGACAATGTTTCCGAAGGCTATCAATATAGTTTGACCGGGAAATTGCAAAAAGCTTTTGACTTTGGTCTGCGTGCTGATGTTGCCTACACTTATCAAGAATCGAAAGATTTTACTTCCATTCCAGCAGAAATTGCTGCTGACGCATTTCAACGAAATCCAGTTGTTGGTGATCCAAATGATCCACAACTTTCTTGGTCGCGCTATGGATTGAAACACCGCTTTATCTCCAGCTGGATGTATCAAAAAGATTATAAAAACATGACTTCTTCTTTTGCTTTAATTGCTGAAGCAGGACAAGGAAACCGTTATTCTTATACATATGCCGGAGATTTAAATCAAGATGCTATTTTAAACAACGACTTGCTTTATGTTCCTATAAGTGCAACCGATATCCATTTTGGTACTGTTGTAAATGGTGTAGGAGTTACAGCTTCGGATGCCGCAGCACAGTGGACTGCTTTGAATGCATTTATAGACCAAGACGATTATTTAAGCACACGCCGCGGACAATATGCTGAACGCAATGGAGCTTCTTTGCCTTGGTTCTCTCAATTGGATTTCCGTTTTATGCAAGATTTCCATTTCAAAGTAAAAGGAAAGAAAAACACACTTCAACTTTCGCTTGATGTAATGAATATTGGAAACCTGATCAATTCAAATTGGGGTGTTCGTCAATATGCACGCACTTTCAATCCGGTTACTTTTACTGGACTTGATGCAAACAATGTTCCTTATTTCCAATTTGATACCAATTTAAAAGAATCTTACATTGATAATTTCTCTGTCGATTCGAAATGGCAAATGCAATTTGGAATTCGCTATATCTTTAACTAAGCTCGTTCCAAGCTCAGAAAAGGCTGCTTCTTAAAGGAGGCAGCCTTTTT
>DMBV01000035.1 GCA_003445975.1 Bacteroidales bacterium | reverse complement strand
TAGCATAATCGTGTTGTTTTGATAGTTAAGCTGTTTTAGAATTAACCAAGGCGCGCATGCTTCCTCCACAGTGGCTCCATAAAGTATATTTATTTTATCTTTTGGGTTCAATATGTCCTCATTATTTTCGTTGAGCAACTCATGAACCGGTACATTCACCGCTCCGGGTAAATGATGAAGATTGAATTCTTTTGGAGTCCGAAGATCGATAAATTGATATTTATGATCATTTTTATCGAGAATTGTTTTTATTTCTTCCGGCTGAATTGGCTTTATATCATGAACAATTGTATGCAAAGTTTCGTTCTGACTCAGAATGAATTTCTTCTGCGGCTCTGGCATAAATATATAGGCCATTACAATTACGATAAAAAACAGTATGGCTCCTGTTGGAAGAATATTTGCAATTTTTTTGTGATCGACCATTTTGTATAGGATTTTTGGAAAATAATTTGTTTAACAACCGCCTGCGGCACCTTTCTTTTTGCCCTTTTTTGGTGTAGGAGAACCCGATTTTGATGCACCGGCTGCACTGCTCGATGCATCGGCTGATCCTCCACCAAAAAATTGACTTGCACCTTTTCGGGCTTCGTAGGTTTGGAAAGCTGTTTGTGGTTCGCCCGGTTTTGGTTCCGTTGGCTGCATAATGGTTTCAATCCATTGGTTTAGCCCACCACGCATTATAAATACGTTTTTATAGCCTTTGCGTTTTGATAACAACCACGCTTGACTCGAATAAATACTCCCATTCGAATAAAACACTTTTGTTTTTGCCGTTTGGCTTAAATACATATCAGCTCCTTCGGTGAGCAAACTATCCAAAGGAAGATTGACCGCACCTCTTAAATTAAATTCACTAAATTGATCAGCTTTACGCACATCAATGAGCAGCAGACTAGGATCCCGATTTAGAATCATATTGGCTACTTCGTCGGTGGATAAAAAACGAGAGTCGTCTAATACAGCCAAAAGCATATCTTCGGCGGCTAAATCTTTTGAAAAATCTTTCTTTGGAAGGAGTACAAAACCAAAGGCCAAAATCAAAAGAATGATGGACAATAAGGTATATCTTAAATTCATATTGGTATTTTATTTTGATTTAATAATCAACGCGTTTAACAAATTTAGGAATTTGGGCTGTAATCCAAAAAGCCAACAGCGCAGCAATCGAAAGCCCGAGGATAAACAAAGCATTGCTGATGCCAAGGCTGTCAAAAACTAGTGGAGCACCTAAAAAGTTGTCTAAGTATATTTTCTTCCACAACAATTCATAGGTTTCTCCATAAAAGAATATACCAAGGAAAATTCCGCCAATAAATACCATTGCATCAATTTTCCCTATCATGGCTCCACAAACACTTGTTCCCGGGCAATAGCCGCCAATGATAAATCCAAATCCCATAATAACACCTCCTATGAGCGTGGAAGTAAGGTAGAGTGGATTGATGTAAATCATGCTTAAATCGATCCATTCGAAATATTGAAAATAATATAAACCAATGGCAGCGGTGATAGCAGCAGTGAAAAATACACGAAGTACAACAAAATCGTAGCCATAAAATACGCCGGCCAATTTTCTAGAAGAAGAAAAACCGGCACGTTCTAAAATGTAGCCAAATCCAATACCAACCAGTAATGCGATTAAAAAATCCCAGTTAGCACCAATTATTTCATTCGGAATGAGAGGTCCCATACTATTTATTTATTAAAAATTAAATCCAAAATTTTCTAAAAAACCATGCAAAGGTATAACCCGTGCCAAAGATAGCGAGCATGCTCACAAAGCCAGCAGTCGATAGTGTTGCCATTCCTGTTAAAGCTGCTCCACTCGTACATCCTCTGCCCAATTGCGATCCAATACCAAACAATACTCCGCCCAAAACGGCCATTATTAATCGGGTCTTTGAACTTATTTTTGGAGAATGTTCCACTTTAAGTTTCAATCGTCCGGCTACAATTCCGGAAATCAAAGCTCCTATCATCACCCCGATAATTTCAAATACCAACCATGAATTAAGCGGCGATTCTTCTTTAGATGCATAAGGGGCGTAAAACTCCGATGCTAAAGCATGCTTATGAGCCACGGCATCGACGCTGGCTACAACTGCACTTTTGATGGCGCCACTGGCTCCCAAACCTCGGCCTGTGTAATAAAAAGCAAAAATAATAACCAAACCAAGTAAAAACCCGGCTAAGTATGGATTCATATATTTGCGTTTGTTTTCTAGTACTTTATTTTCCATTTTAATGTGTTTTATGAAATTAATAAAGGTAACGTGTAATTTGACCCGCTTCAATCATTAAGAAACGGAAAATAATTCCTCCAGCAATAACCAACATGGAGGGTGCGAAGGCCGGAATATGAAAACCATACAATTCCATTACCTCCAATACGGCCGGAACAATCAATCCAAGCATAACGATAAATACCCAAAAATAAGTAGTGAAAGCTCCTCCCAAAAATATTTGGGCTGATTCAACCTGAACTTGCCCACCTGCTAAAAATCCCATTATGAGGTGAGTTATCAAAAAAAGTTCGATTCCAATTAAAAGCAAATCAATTTTTGTGAAAATTTCGCGCTCGATTTTAGATTTCGAAAGCCATACAATCAGTGCCGCAGCAGTTGATAATCCTGAGGTTAAAAATAGCGGTCCTAAAATGGAAGTATTCCACAATGGTCTGGCATTGAATGCCGACAAAAGAATTCCCGTGTAGATGCCCAATACTACCGCCAAAACAATGAGCGGCCAAGCAATCGACACCCGATTCTTAATCACAATTTTTTCAATATCGTTGAGTAGTTTAATGTTCCACCAATTGAATTTAGGCCATATTTCTTTCACGAAAGAGGCTGCCCAAACAATGGAAAGAGGAGTAATAATCATCAAAGTCCAAGCTCCCCACGACATAGGCGACTCTAATCGAACTGTTGTATATAATCTCCAAAAATAAAGTTTATGATGTAAATCCAGAAAAAGTGCACCTAAACCAAGAACCAAAAAGATGGGTACAAACAGAGGAGCAAGTTTTACGGCTGCAGGATAAATATCTTCTTTTTTGCGAATGACATAAAGTGCGGAAAAGAAAAGCAAACCGGCGGAAATTCCTCCTACGAAAAGATAAAAAGCGATCTCCCAGCCCCAAGTATTGAGGATTGGATCAACATGTGGATTCATTCGTCCACTTATAATTAATTCTTCTTTCATCTGTTTAAAATTTGTTTTTAATTGTCAGATGGAATGCCGTTAAAGTCATCTTGCTGTTGTTTGAGATTCGTTTGAATAGGCATTTCATAGATTCTTCTTATTTATAGGCTTAGGTTAAATAATAGATATTTGGATTGGTTCCGGCTTCGGGTGCAAGCACTTTCGATTTTCTGCTTTTTACCAGTTTGGAAATATCCGAATTTGGATCATCCATATCGCCAAAAGTCATGCAGGTTGTTGGACACACAGATACGCATGCCGGATCTTGCCCGTTTTGTACGCGGTGAATGCAAAAAGTGCATTTGTCGGCATATCCATCCGGATGTGTGAAACGTGCATCGTAAGGACAAGATTCTATACATGCGGCACATCCAATACATTCTTCAGGTGTTACCAAAACAATTCCTCCTTCGGCGTAGTGACTGGCTCCCGTTGGACAAGCCCTCACGCAAGGTGAATTATCGCAATGATTGCAACGTTCGGAGCGCAATTCAATAGCCAAGTTTGGATAAGTTCCTTCTGTAACTTCAACCACCCAATCGCGTGCATAACCAACCGGGACATTGTTTTCAACTTGGCATGCAACAACACAATCGCTGCAACCAACGCACAAATTTGTGTCTATAGCCATGGCATATCTCATGCTTTTCCTCCTTCTTCTTTAACTAGTTTTGAACTTTCAACTTTTCGGGAATCTGGAACCGTTTTCTCCGGTTTTGAAGTGTGGAAAGTGACAAAGTTTCCTCGCATACCGGTTCCGCCCATAATTGGATCGAGCATTACGCGCGTAACAAGTTGTGTGTCGCTGGCTCCGCGTCCATAAGCTCTGCTTAATTGTTTTTTTGAATGACCAAATCCATGTACCATATAAACCGAATCAAAGCGAATTCGCTCTGTTACTCTTACTTTTATTGGAAACTCGGTCACAACTCCATCTTGATTTTCGAGCCATACTTCCTGACCATTTGCCAAAGACCATTCTTCGGCTATTTTTGGATTTACCCAAACCACATTTTCTTCCATCAGTTCAAACAATTGAGGATTGTTTGCAGTGCGGCTAAAAGTATGCATGGGTGCTCTTCCGTAGTTTAAGCGATAAAATCCAGCCTCAGGCTCCGGATGTGCGGTGTATTTTGGCATAGGATCAAAACCCTCTTCTTCCAGTGCGGTAGAGTATAATTCAATTTTTCCCGTATTCGTATTGAATTCATAATCCTCGCCATTGAGAGAATATAGATTATCTTCTTCGCGATCGAATTTTTTAACACCAATTTTCTGCATTTCCTCTAAAGAAGATCCTACCGATTTCAATTGCCAATCAAGCATTTCTTCGATATCTTTATAAGCAAAATAATCGGACAAGCCTAAACGATTTCCAAGTTCTTTGGCAATCCACCAGTCTGGTTTTGAATCGTATAGTGGTGCGTGAGCAGGCATGCGCAGGGCAAAGGTTGGGAATCGATGTGCTGATGTACGAATCTCATCATATCGCTCCAAATAAGTACATTCTGGTAAGATCACATCAGCATAACCAGTGATTTCCATTGGCATGGTATCAATTACCACCAATAGGTCGAGGGCTTCTATCGCTTTAATTGTATTTGCTTGATCGGGTAATGTTTCAATCAGATTTGTGCCATTTACAATCCAACCTTTAATGTTGCAATCGCGTGTAATGGAAGGAACGGTTGCATCGCAAACTCCGGAAGCCAATGCAAGACCGGCCAAATTGAACTTTCCGGGGAAAGCATCACGCCAGTCACGATTGGGTTTTGGATATTTTGGAGCCGGGAAATTGGGCAAATGCAAACTTTCAGGATTGTAAAAACCGCCACGGCGACCCCAAGAACCCAAAAGTGCATTCAAAATAGCCACAGCTCTTAGTCTTTGCGTATCATCGCCATACCAAGTTACATGTCGTCCCGGGTGAATAATGACACTTGGAGAAGCATTGCGCATCTCTCTGGCCGTTTCGCGAATCACATGCGGTTCGATGGTAGTAATTCCATACGCCCATTCGGGTGTGTAATTTTTTACATGTTCTTTCAATTCAGCAAATCCATGCGCGTATTTTTCGATATATGCTTTGTCGTAGTAATCATTGTAAATGATTTCGTGTATCCAAGCAAGTAACAGAGCTAAATCTGTGGCCGGCTTGATAGGTAACCAATATTTTGATTTGCTGGCTGCAGTCGAAAAACGTGGATCTACCGTGATTATGGTCGCATTGTTGCGAATCATATCAGACATTTCTTGAACTTGTCCATTGTGCATATTTTCGCCAATATGGCTGCCAATTAAAACCAAACATCTGCTATTGCGGATATCCGTAGGTTCTGGCGATCCAATTCCCGCTCCAAAGGTGGCAATAAATCCAACTTCGCGAGGTCCTCTACATTGTGCATAGGAAGGTGCCGCAATATTGGTCGATCCAAAGGCTTGCAAAAGATGCCCTAGGAATTTTCCGCCCGAACCATGTGTAAACAAAGCGGTACATTCGGCTCCATGTTCTACCTTTATTTTTTTCATCTTCACTGCAATGTAATCCAAGGCTTCTTCCCATGTGACGTCTTTGAATACTTGTTTGCCGTTTACGGTTGTGCGAATTTTTGGATTCTTTAGGCGATCTTCGTCTTTGTACATGCCCACTCCGGCTGTTCCTCTAGGACATAATCTGCCATTGCAATGCGGATCGTCGACATTCCCAGTTACGGATTTTATTTCTCCATTTTCATCGGTTTGAACCCAAGCGGCACATTGCCAGAAACATATTTCGCAATAAGTTGGAAATTGTTTATTGGCATTCGATTTGTTATTTTCAACTTTTTGAGATTGCCCAAAAATATCCTTTATGGGCAATGAGCTAAGTAAACCGCCTGCTGCTGCAAGACTTCCTACTCCAATTGTTGAAACTTTTATAAATTCTCTTCTCGTTTTCATGAACGGATTATTTGAATGAAATTTATATATTTTTTGAATAGTAATTGTTACTGATTATTAAATTATTTGCAAAAGTAAATATTAAAATGTAACTATGTGAATAGTTAGATGTGTAATTTTGTTTTTTTAAAATGCAGTAAATCAATGGTATAGAAATGATAAATAGAGTAACTAAAGGAATAAAATATTGTAATAGCATGATAGTATGTATTTTATATAAATAGTTTAGATATTATCTAAATTATGATGAAGATTAATTTAGAAGGCGTACAAATTATGTTGCTGCAAATGTCTTAGTGTATTGTAATTAGAATTTTTATATTATTAAACATCAATGTGTTAAAAATATTTTTAGGACAACGAGTTCTAAAATGAGGAGTCAAACAAAAATGGATAAAGACAAAAATGAGAAAAATATCTGAGAATATAATTCCTAAATTAAATCGAAACGAGTAGTTTATTCCGCCTTTTTTGCAAATTCTTTGTTGATCAGATGATTGTTTGAATTGTACCACTCTACATTGTGAGCTACAAGAATGGAAAGTGTTCTTAAAGGTGATTGAAAGAATTCTTTTACTGGAGGAAGCATTTTTACGATCAAAGGCAACGAACTAAATGTGAATGAAAGGGATTGATGTAATCCGCCAAGTTGATGTGAATAGAGAAATTGTTTAATGCGTGGATTTCGTAATTCGATACTTATCAGCGTGAAAACAAGGACTATGAAAAGTGCTCGCAGACTCATTTCTATTCCGTAAACAATTCCTTTGAGGTTGAATATTTGATTTGATTTATCTGCATCTGTAAAAAAGAAGCCTGAAAGTAAAATAATGACGAGCAATTGGCCCCAAAAAATTGGTTTTTCCAATCTCCTGAAAATAGAATCGTATCTCCAAAATGCAAGCAAAGCGAATAGGGTCAGAAATGGAAGCCCGAGTAGTAAGACGTTTTTATTTATCAAATATAGTCCAATTGGAATGAAAATAAATCCTAAGAATAAGAGGAAGAGGTTGTAAGGCTGTTTTCCACTCAAAGGAAATAATTCTACTTTGAAATTTGGTTGAAATTCTATTTTTGAGTTTGGAACAAACGACTTTGCTTTTCTTCCAATCAGGATCCCGATTATTCCCACAATGGCTCCAAGACCAAAATAGACGGCAAAAACCAAAAGAATAAATTCTTTTGCCGACAAGAATTCGATTTGAAGTGCCTTTTGGAAATAGTTGTAAATATTTAAATAAATGAGTGTAATATCCCAACCATATAAAATAATAACGCTTGCAATTTTGTGTATCAAAGCACTCGAAAGAGCTGCTGCGGCACCCAAAACTGCACCCAAATATCCTCTATTGAAAAGGATTAGGAAGATTTCTAAAAGGAGTGCCTCGGCAAATATTCCGATCATTGGTCCTAAAATAACGGAGCTTGGCGATATAGATTTCATCAAGGCGGTAATGATTCCGGCTCGAATAATAATGCCGTTTTCTTTCCAGATTTGATTGAATGCAATAAGGATGAGTATTCCTTGTGAAGCCAAAATGGTTCCGGCAAATGGGATTCGCATATTATGCAGAAAACTTCCAATTACAATTTCAATGGATGCCCACAGCCCTGCTATTACAGCTGCTTTGAGCCATTTGTCGGATAGTGTAGTGTTAGTATTCATAGTTCTGCAAATCTTCTGGAGTATTGATATTTGAAAAAAAATTCCGTTTGCTTTCGTTTTGGATTACATAATGCGTTTTAACCTCATTTAGCAAGCCAAGAATTTTCAACCGGTCCGAAATCAGGTGGGCATGAACGATTGGAATTACCGATTGATGATAAAAGCCGATCAATGGCTGAATAGTTCCATTTTCGGATTTTGGTACAACAATTTGATTGTCATTCAGTTGAATCAACATTTCTTTCAATAAACTTGATTCAAGAAAAGGAGTATCACAAGGCAAAATCAAATTCCAATCTGTTTTGCTAGCACTCAAACCCGAATACAAACCGCCCAGTGGTCCCTTTTTAATTATACGATCGGGGATTAAAGGAAATCCAAATTGTTGGTATTGCACATTGTTTGTGCATATATAAATGATGTTGCTCATTTGTTTGGCCAATTCGAGCGAATAGCTCACAAGGGCTTTGCTTTTGAATAACTTCAAGCCTTTGTCTTCGCCCATTCGGCTACTTTCGCCTCCCGCTAAAATGATGCAGCTTATTGATTCCATTTGTTGCTATTCGAGTGCAAAGAAATTGATATTTTGGCATTTTGGCAATAATTTAATTTAGGAAACTTATTTATTTTCAAATAATTGGATTTTTGTTTTGATATGAATTTGGTATTCATTAATTTAGCAAATACAAAATCTTATCTTTGGTTTATGGTTGAAATGCGTAAGCGATATTGGATAGCATTTACTTTCTTGGGTTTAATCCTTATTCTTCTTATCAATTATTTATTGATTTATTTCGAAAAAGATGCGCCCAATTCTGTTATTCATACACTTGGCGATGCGATTTGGTACATGATGGTAAGCATCACATCAGTTGGTTATGGTGATAAAGTGCCTGTCACAGTTGGCGGTCGGATAATTGGCTATTTTTTTATCATTTCAAGCTTAGGAATATTAGGAGTGTTGATTAGTAGTATTTCATCAAATATTTATACGATGATTGAAGAAAAAAAATTGGGTTATCAAGGATGTTCGTTCGAAGATCATATTGTGTTTATTGGTTGGAACGAGTTCAACAGAATGGTTGTTGACGAAGTGTATTCCACCATGCGAAAATTTGCCATCGTCACAGATAGAAAAGACGATATTGATTTGATTTATGAGTGTTACCGAAAAAAACGAGTGTTTGCTCTGTTTGCCGATTATCACAATCTGGAAGTTCTCGAAAAATTAAATCCTCGCACAGCCTCAGAAGTTTTTGTCAATTTTGGCTCCGATACAGAAGCACTGCTTTTTGTGATCAATTTCAAAAGCAAGTATCCCGAACCTTCCATTATTGTTTCTATCGAAAACTCAAAGCTGAAAAATACTTTTCTGGCAGCCGGTGTCAAATATGTCATTCCTCGTAATGAGATTGCCTCAAAATTGGTTGCGAGTTATATCTTTGAACCCGATGTGGCAGAGCTAAACCAAGATTTGCTCAGTGCTGCTCATTCAATCGAAGATTATGATAATCAAGAATATAAAGTGATAGATCAAAATCCGTATTTAAACAAGGATTATTTGGATGCATTTATCGATTTGAAACTTACCTACGACTGTGTTCTTTTGGGCTTAAGCAAAACCAAAGACAATGTAAGAGTACTCTACAAAAATCCTTCGGGAGGAATAAAAATTGAATTGGGCGATCATATGTTGCTAATGGCCAATGGAGAAACAAAAAAACGAATAGAAGCGGACTTCGGTATTTTTGAAGGAAGAATCTAATCTCAATTAAATTATTTTGACCCGATATTTTTATAATTTTGAGTCGATACTTTGAACCATTGGCATGAAAGAAAAAATAAAAGAATTAGCACTTCAATATCTACCCGAAATTATTGCAATCAGGCGTGAGTTTCATCAATATCCGGAATTGGCTTTTGAAGAATATGAAACTGCCGATCGGATTGCGAATTTTTTGCGAAAACACAAAATTCCATTTACCGAAAAGATTGCAAAGACGGGCATTGTAGGTGTTTTAGAAGGAAAAAATCCAAATAAAAAAGTCATTGCACTTCGCGCCGATATGGATGCTTTGGCAATAGAAGAAGCCAATGAGGTTCCTTACAAATCGTTGAATATAGGCAAAATGCATGCTTGCGGCCACGATGTTCACATGGCATCGTTGCTCGGCGTTTTAGTGATTTTAAATCAGCTTAAAGATCAGTTTGAAGGCAGTATAAAGTTTATCTTTCAACCTTCCGAAGAACAATATCCCGGTGGTGCAAGTGTGATGATTGCTGAAGGTGTATTGAAAAATCCTGCTCCAGTTAGTATTTTTGGTCAGCATGTTTATCCCGAACTGAAAGCCGGACAAGTTGGTTTTCGATCGGGGAAATACATGGCTTCGACCGACGAGGTTTATATTACTGTGAAAGGAAAAGGGGGCCATGCTGCACTTCCAAATACAATAGTAGATCCTATTTTGATTGCATCTCATCTTGTTATAGCCATGCAACAAATAGTGAGTAGAATGGCTAGCCCTACAATTCCTACAGTTGTTTCTTTTGGAAAATTTGTAGCCAACGGAAAAACGAATGTCATTCCTGATCGTGTTCATTTGGAAGGAATTATACGTACTTTCGACGAAGAATGGCGCGACAAAATTAAGCAAAAGATTCACGAAATAGCAAAATCAATAGCGCAAGGAATGGGAGGCGATTGTGATATACGCATCGACAAAGGATATCCTTTTGTGTATAATAATCCCGAATTGACCCAACGAACATACAATGCTGCGGTGAATTTTCTGGGAAAAGAACACGTATTCGAATTGGAAATGCGGATGACTGCGGAGGATTTTGCATTTTATTCCCAAATTATTCCAGGCTGCTTTTACCGTTTGGGAGTGGCTGCTCTTGATTCGAAAGAGACGCTTAATTTACATTCTTCAAAATTTAGAGCTGATGAAGCCAGCCTTGAAACAGGAATGGGTTTGATGGCTTTTTTGGCTCTCGAAGAATTGAATTTTGTGTGATATTTTCCCTATAAAGAGTTGAATATAAAGAAATAAGTAATAATTTAATAAAAAACTTTGATACCTTTGTTTGAAGTCCACTTAGAAAATGAAAGAATTTAAACGACAAATACTCATTGTTGATGACTCGCCCAATAATCAGAGAATTATTGGAACTATCTTGTCCAATAGGAATTACGATTTGGTTTATGCCTCCAGCGGGAAAGAAGCACTCGAATTTGTAGAGAATCAAACGCCACATCTCATTCTTCTAGATATTATGATGCCCGTGATGGATGGCTTTGAAGTAAAAGCAGAACTGAACAAAGACCCGAAAAAAAAAGAAATACCAGTCATCTTTATCACTGCGCTCGAAGAACCTGAAAATAAGGCCAAAGGATTTGAGCTTGGCGGAAGAGATTATTTGGTAAAACCAATCAATAAATTGGAAGTTATTGCTCGCGTAAAATCTCAGTTACTCATTCAAGATCAGAATACCCAGCTTGTTGTTGCCAATGCCAAATTGCAAAAAGCAAATGAATCACGCGACAAAATATTTTCAGTCATCTCCCACGATCTTCGAACTTCGGTTGGAAATATGCGAAATGTATTTCGTTTTATGTTGGATGGAATGCTTGATCCTATTGCCGATAGAGACATTATTTTTGATGCGGAAATTACCTCGCGACATACTTTCAATCTGCTCGAAAATTTGCTATATTGGGCTAAATCGCAACAAGGCAACATCAAAATTCATCAGGAAATTGTGGATGTTGAGGAAGCTTTAAATGATGTTTTTGATCAAGAAACAGGTTCTGCGGTCAATAAATCAATACAACTTATGAAAGAAGTGAGTCCGGGATTAAAAGTGTGGGTCGATCGCATTACTCTAAATATCATTTTGCGAAACTTGCTTATCAATGCCATCAAATTTACTCCCGAAGGGGGAAAAGTAGAAGTGAAAGCTGTTGAAACCAATACTGGAATTAGCATCTCTATCACAGACAATGGAATTGGTCTTAGCAAGGAAGATATAAATAAAATTTTACAAAAAACAGAAGCCTTTTCCAAGAAAGGAACCAATCATGAACGAGGCACTGGCCTTGGTTTAGTGATTGTGAGTGAATTTTTGGAAATGAATAAAGGACTGCTGAAAATTACAAGTCAGATGGACAAGGGCAGTGTTTTTACAATTAGCTTCCCAATACATCAAAATTAGTTTACTCCGGTAATAATATTAATGTTTTCGATTTTAATTTGTATGAATAATAGCCTACGTGTCTTATTCTCCATTTTTGTCGTCGTTTTCCTGATGCCTTTTCAATCGGTCGGACAGGAAAAAACGGTGCCTGAAAAAGTTTTTCTTCCCGACGAATTTGTGATTTCACAACTCAAAATTGCAGATTCATTGAGTGTAAACAATGGAAAAAAGGCCGATAGCATCTTAAGCTATTTAATGGAAAACCAAATTCAAAATAAATCATTGTGGGAGCAAGCAGTCGAACTAAAAAGGGTCACCATGACTTGGCAAAGTCAACACAATGAAGCGGTTGAATTTTTAGAAGAAGTAATCAAGGAATCTGAACCAAACCCAAATTTCTTTTTTGCATTGGCGCGCGAGTTTATCAATCTTTATGACTATTCGAATGCGATTTCAAATGCTCAGCAAGCCATTCAACTTTACAAAGTTGGGGGCGATTTGATAGGCGTTGTGAAGGCAAACAACCTTCTGATTCTGATTTATGGTGAAATTAAATTGTTTGATGAAGCCAAAAATGTTTTTATCGAAAATTTAGAATTATGCAATTCGATAAATTACAAGGAAGGCATGGTGCGGGCTTATGTTGAATATGGCGAAGCCTTGGTTTTTGATAATCCGGTGCTGGCATCGGAATACTTACAGAAAGGATATGAAATTGCCGGCACTTCCACAGATATTGATTTACGCTGTATTGTATCCAATTACCTCATTCGGTTTTATATCAATACAAATAACCTAGAAAAGGCCAAGCAAGAGTCAAAGAATTATATTTCCAACTGTATCTCGAACAATCATCAACGCGACAGCAATGTGTTTACTTTGATGGCGCATATTTTTTCGCTCGATAAAAACAAGCTCGATTCGGCTATCTATTACAACAATCAGGCACTTGAACTCAGAATAAAAAGTGGCAATAAAAATATGATTTCAAATTCGTATCTCAATATTGCCGGAAATTACCTACGCAAAAACGAAGCACTGAAAGCCAACTATTTTCTCGAAAAGGCAGAGAAAATTATTTTTAATTTGAACAATAAGGAATTGTTGATTACTTATTACCAGAGTAAAGTCAAATATTACGAATACATAAGCGATTATACAAACGCTTATCTCTATTCCAGAAAAGAGCTTTCATTGACTCAGGATTTAACAAACAGTAGGCATAAGTCTGCCTTATCAAAAGTCAATGCAAGTTTCGAGATTCAGCAGAAAAACATCTTACTTCAAAAAGAATTGGAAAATAGGCAAACCCGCCTACGTTACTTACTATTTCTATTTTTCTCGATTCTGCTGCTATTAGGGGTGGCCTATCTTATTAAATTAAACCAGCAAAAAACAAATCTCAACAAACGCTTGGCAAGCAAAGCAAAGTTTATCGAAAAACGGTTGGCAATAAGTGATCAAGAAAAATTTAAATTGCAATCGGTTTTTGATTTTAGCGTTACAGGAATTTTAATTTTGAACAAAGATGGCCTAATCAAATATGCCAATCCGCGAAGCAGAATGCTTATGCATCAGACTTCTGAATCACAATTCTTGCATTTGCCCTTCGTGAATTTTTTTGAAGAATCAAACCGGAATTTGGTCGAAGAAGCACTTTTAAGAGTCTTTATTGAACATCAACCCAATACAGGTTTTAAAGTTCAAATATTTAAAAACAAAAGTTTTTATTGGCTCGATATCAGTTTTGCTCCTTTGGTGCTGCAACTTGAAGAAGATAGTATTCTTGTTACTTTGATCGACGTTACTCAAGAAGTATTGAGTATTGGAATGGAACAGAAACAAAAAAACGAACTTCAAACGCTCTTAAATTCTGTGCCGGAATCTATTCTGTTTCTGGAAAGAACTGGAAAAATAACTGCCCTTAACAATACAGCAGCATTTAGGCTGAACGAAATACCCGAAAAACTCATTAGCCTGGATTATTTTCAGGTAATTCCAAACTCATTGCGCCACAGCCGATCGAAAATGTTCGAAAAGGTGATAAACTCGAAAGCTCCATTGATAGAAGTAGAAATAGAGGAAGGGTTTTACAATCTGGTTTCGATGTATCCCAATCTGACAACCGAAAATTATGTTGATTATATCTCGCTCTTTGTTCAGGATATTTCTGAAAAAAGACAAGCCGAAGAACAAATTGACAATCTGCAGCAAAGAGTTTTGCGCTCACAAATGAATCCTCACTTCATTTTTAATTCTTTAACTTCCATTCAAAGTTTTGTAATTCGAAACGATGCCGAATCGGCTTCCCGGTATTTAAATAGTTTTTCTCGATTGATTCGCCTTATTTTGGAAAGTTCTCGTTTCGATTATATTTCCTTAAAGAATGAAATCGACATTCTGAATTATTACCTCGAAATTCAAAAAATGCGATTTTCTGACACTTTTGTTTACAATTTTGAGATAGATCCCGACCTGAACTTGGAAAAAATCAAAATTCCACCTATGCTTGCCCAGCCGTTTATCGAAAACGCCATCGAACATGGAATTCAACATTTAGAAATTTTGGGCGAATTGTCCGTGAAATTTAGTAGAATAGAAAATCGATTGTTTTTTGAACTTCGTGATAATGGAATTGGTAGAGAAGCCTCTGCATTGCTGAATAAAGAAAACATTTTTGCTTCTAAATCTTTATCCACAAAAATCACAAACGATCGGATTGATGCGCTAAACAAATATTCGAAAGCCGCAATTTCCTACAATATCATCGATCTGAAAGACGAACATCAAAAAGCAAAAGGTACATTGGTGGTTATAAGCATTCCGCTCGAAAACGATTAATTTCTGCTCAAAATTTGCATGCTTCGGTTTGGAGAATAATAACTCAGTTGAGTTTGGTCGTTCTGACTCTTTGTAAAATACAAAGTATCTTCACGAACTCTGTCGAATCCGCCAAAAACACTCCTATCCGAATCAAAAACAACTTTATAGGTTCCTGCTTTCAAGACCGGAAACTGATAATCGATGGGAGATAAATTGGGATGAAAATTGAAAATGAAAATCAAATTTTTTCGCTCAAAAACAAGAATTTTATGCCAATCGTCAACCCACAATTGTTGCGCAGGTAAAGAGTTCAATAAATTTTCGTTTTTAACAAAAGCAAGCATGGCTTTATCAAAATTGCTCAAAAAGATATATTTCAAGTCGTCTCTCTTGCTCAAACTCCAAAGGCGTTGGGCATGCTTATAGCTCCAATTGTTTCCTTCTCTCGGAAAATCGATCCATTCGGGATGTCCAAATTCATTTCCCATAAAATTTAAATACGATTCGCCACCCAGACTAATGGTAAAGATACGAATCAATTTGTGCAGAGCAATTCCTCTGTCAACAATAGGATTCGCTATTGTTTTGCTCATCGAAAAATACATTTCTTTGTCCATGAGTCGAAAAGCCAAAGTCTTATCGCCTACAAGAGCTTGATCGTGCGATTCGGAATAAGCGATTGTTTTGCTGAGAATATTTCGGTTGCTAATCTGCTCCCAAAGTTCCCAAAGATTCCAGTCTTCGTCGTTTTTTTCTTTCAGCAGCTTTATCCAATAATCAGGAATTCCCATGCCAAGTCGGTAGTCGAAACCAATTCCTCCTTCGCGAATAGCAGAACACAGTCCGGGCATTCCGCTAACATCTTCTGCAATGCTGATTGCACGAGGATTTATTTCTTTAATCAACTCGTTGGCAAGTTGCAGGTAGCTTACCGCATCAAATTCAACTCCTTGGCTGAAATAGCCATCTCTATCGCCAAAATCTACACCTAAACCATGATGAAAATAAAGCATGGAGGTAACACCATCAAAGCGAAATCCGTCCATTTTAAATTCGTGCATCCAATAAGCGATATTGCTAAGTAGAAATTGCAGAACCTCCGTTTTTCCATAATCAAAGAGTTTGGAATCCCATGCCGGATGATTGCCTCTATCACCTTCGTGACAATATTGATGTCCACTACCGTCGAAATCGTTGAGTCCTTCGTTCATGTTTTTTACGGTATGCGAATGAACAATATCCATGATAACGGCAATTCCCAACTCATGAGCCTTGTCCACCAATTCTTTGAGTTCTTCGGGTGTTCCAAAACGGGAAGATGGAGCAAAAAAATTGCTCACATGGTAGCCAAAAGAGCCATAATAGGGATGTTCGGCCAAGGCCATTATTTGTACAACATTGTATCCTTTTTCGCTGACTTCGGGGAGTATTTTCTGAGTAAATTCATGAAAAGTTCCAACGCCTTCTTTTTCTTGAGCCATTCCAATATGGCATTCGTAAATCAATAAGCTTTCATCTTTTGGAAGGGAAAATTTTTTTATTTTCCATGAATAATTTTTCGTTGGAAACCAAAGCTGACCGGCAAAGTCTTTCGTAAATTCGTCCTGAACAACCCGATTGATGTAGATTGGGATGCGTGGCCTTGTACCTTGTTCGGTTTGAACCACCACTTTCACTTTGCTTTGATGAGTAAAAGTGTCTTTGTATTCTTCATAAGGAAGTTTAATTTCCCATACACCATTTCCAATCGCTTGCAATGGATGTGTAAAATATTCCCATTTATTGAAATCGCCAATCAGAAACAAACCTTTGGCGGCAGGAGCCCATTCTCTATAAATCCACGAATTTTCTTTTTTGTTGAAATGAATACCAAAATAAGAATAGGCACTTGCGAAATTTTTCAAACTATTGGCCGATTGCTCAATACCTTGCTTTCTATCCAAAAATCGTTGATAGCGAGCATAAATTTCCTGTTGAACTGGCTCTAACCAAGGATCTTGCCGAATGATTGCTAAACTGGAATTTTTCGATTTTCTTTGCATGAGTTTGACTTTTAAGTCCCACTATTTTTGCTCGAATTTAAGTATTTATATTTAGAATTGATAGGCAACATACGAAAAAGGCAAAAGCTCCATTTGGATTCCTTTTTCGATGCATTCCAATCCGCTTATTTTAAGAATGTTTTTCGAGAAATAATCCGTGAAAACAAAATTCAATAAGCGCGCTTTTTTGATGGCGCAAAATTCGAAGGCATGCTCCGAAATTTGAATTGTAAGCGTTTGTTTGTCTTTCGAAAAATTTGCCAGACATAAAAAATTGTCTTTTCCCAAAGTGCGAATAAAGGCAAATATCGAAATTGGATTGAAGAGCTTATTGTCTTTATTTACCCACATTAGATCGTAAAAAGCACCGTCGGCAATGGCTTTTTCTGTGAGACTAAATTTGATTATTTCCTGGTAATTGGCGTAAAGAATTTGACTGTCGATGGAAAGATTTTCGACATTGGGTTTTTTGTTGCCCACCCATTTTTGTATGGTGGGCACATTCCAATAATCAAATAGTGTGGTTCTTCCATCGTTTCCGCTGAATCCGCTCACTCCTTTGGCTTCTTCGCCAAATTCTTGCCCAAAATACACCAGAAAGGGATTTTGATGCATACAGCAAACTACAAAAAAGGCCGGAAGTGCTCTGGGAGGATATTGCGCAAAATTTTTGCTGGCTATTCGTTGTTCGTCATGGTTTTCGAGAAAGCGAAGCATTCGATTGTCTAGGCCGTTGAGGCTTTTCCATGTATTGCTCAATCTGGCTGCCGGATTTCTTTGTTCAATAATTGCGCGCAATTGATCGTAGAAACCCACCTTATCGTAAAGATAATCGAATTTTCCTTGATCAAGATAGGCTGAATACAACTGTGGATTGTATATTTCGGCAATGAAAAGAAGTTCGGGGTTTATTTCTTTGACTTGTGGAATTGCCCACTCCCAAAATTCTACCGGAACCATTTCGGCCATATCGCAACGAAAACCATCAATTCCTTTTTGAGCCCAATAGAAAAGCACGTTGCGCATCATAATCCATGTTTTAGGAGTAGGAGAGAAGTACTTTTTCTGATTGTCGCCAAAGTCGATTCCGTAATTTAATTTTACGGTTTCATACCAATCGTTCTGACTTGGGAAAGCATGAAAAATGTCGTTTCCACTGGCTTTGGCAGGAAATTCATGATAATCCGATGGAAATGGAAGGATTAATTTTTCATTGGGTAGATAATAAAAATTGTTTTGTGGATCGAAGGGACGGTTTGTTTCGTCCGATTCGCCAAAATCTTGACAGTGTGAAGGCTTCTTAATGCTTTTATATTCTCGGCTTAAATGATTGGGAACAAAATCAATAATAAACTTAAATCCGTTGGAATGAGTTCGCCTAACAAGCTCTTCGAATTCTTCAATTCGGTTTTCAGGATTCACTGCCAAGTCGGGCGAAACATCGTAATAATCGGTAATGGCATAAGGCGAGCCGGCTTTCCCTTTTACTATTGAAGGATTGTTGGTGGGAATATTTGGGTAGTTTGTAGTACTAGCATGACGAATTATTCCGGTAAACCAAAGATGCGTTACACCTAGCGATTTTATGGATTGGAGTATTTCGTCTGTAAAAAAATTGAACTTGCCAGAGCCATTTTCTTCAATAGTTCCGTTTACTCTTGATAATGAATTAGAATTCCCAAAAAGTCGGGGAAGTATTTGATAGATTGCAAATTTTGTCAAGTCGATATTTTTAAGCTTTAACTACCTCATAATCCATATTTATCAGCAAATCGGCTTTGGAGCGCAAGGCTTGAACCATTTTATGTTCTTGTTCCAAAACACGTGCTCTGTATTCGTTTTGTGGTTCTTTGCCTCGAACAACTTGCGCTTTTTTTGTTTCATGATAAGTGAGTTCAATAAAAACAGCTAAATCTACGCCTTCGGTTTTGATAGCATAAAGGCCATCGATGATGAGCATATCTACTTCTTTATAGTCGGTGGTGAGCTGGTCCACTTGTTCAGTAACCAAATCTACACAGGGACCGGTCGATTTTTCGCCATTTTTGAATTCTTCCAAGTTTCGATAAATCGTTTCCCAATCGTATTCGCCATAGCCTACAACTTGTTCAATTCCGTTATCGGTGCGCCATTTTGTTCTCAACAAAGGTAGAATACGATAATAATTATCAATGTGCAGTGGTTTGGCAATGATTCCATGTTTTCTTAAACCTTTTGCTACCGCATGCGCCAATTCTGATTTTCCACTTCCGCTTTCCCCCGAAATGCCAATCATAAATTTTTCTTTCTTTCTGGCCAAAACTTCAACAATAATTTTTTCGGCTGCTGCCAAATGTTTTTCTGTAATCAATAATACGTCGCCTAACATCTTAAATCTATTTTTTATTAAATACCTACCAATGCATCGTTTCCAACGGTTTTTTCTTCTCCGTTTATTTTTATTTTCGCCTTTTTATCTGCTCGAACATCAATTTCATTTTCTGAAATAGTAAATTCGTATTTCACACCTTTAAAACGAATTTTGAATGAAATATTTTTCCAATGTTTTGGAAGATGTGGATTTATTTCAAGAATTTCGCCATGTAAATTTACTCCGGCATAGGTGCTTATTGCAAGCATTACCGTACTTGCCATCACACCGCTGTGAATGCCTTCACCTGTTGTTCCGCCTTGAATATCTACATAATCACTCCCAAGAGCTTCGGAATACATTTGCCAGCTCAATTTTTCGTCTTGAATTAGTTGTGCCAATTGACTGTGCACAACTCGACTCAAAGACGAGCCGTGTGATGTACGTTTCAAATAATAATGCAAGTTTTTACTCAGATAATCGGCCGGTAGAATATAACCCAATTTTGTCAAAATTTCGCTTACTTCCTTTTCGGGTAGATTGTAAAAAGTCATCAAAGTATCAGCTTGCTTTGCAAGTTTGAAATCATCGGCCGATTTTCCTTCAGCTTTCAAAATACGGTCCATTCGGTATATATTTCCGTATTTCTTTCGATATTCGTCCCAATCGAGTTCTTCCAAATCGAAGTATCCATCAAATTGAGCAATGATTCCATCTTCCGAAACAACTAAATTCAAATTTTTTGAAATTTCTTCCCACAACAATAATTCATTGTACTGGATACCCAACTTTGTTAGAATATTTTCTTCGATATCGCAGCTCATGGCGCTTAAAATATGCTTGCTTTTTTGCAACATCCAAGAAACCATTATGTTGGTATAGGCATTGTCTTTTAGTCCGCCTTTTGGGCTATTGGAAGCATGTTCATGAAATTCGTCCGGTCCCATTACTTCATCAATACTAAAACGGCCGGTACTTTCATTTTTTTGTGATTTCGAAACCCAAAACCGACAAATTTCCAGGAACATTTCTGCTCCCGCGTTTTCCAAGAATGCTTTGTCGTTGGTGCTATTAAAATATTCCCAAATATCGTAAGCCAAAGCTAAAGAAACATGCCGCTGAAGCGAACTATAATCGTCGCCCCATTCGCCAGTAAGTGGATTTAGATGTACAATTTGTGTTTCTTCTCTTCCATCGCTTCCGCTCTGCCACGGGTACATGGCTCCTTTATAACCGTATTCTTTGGCATATTCTTTTGCTTTTCCCAAACGGCGATAGCGATATAGGAGCAAACTTTTAGCTATTTCGGGCGAATGGACTGTGTAAAATGGCAGGATAAAAAGTTCGTCCCAAAAAATATGACCTCGATAGGCTTCTCCGTGCAAACCGCGTGCTGTTACACTTGCGTCGATATTGGTGTTGTGTGGCGAAGCCGAGGTGAGCATGTGGTAGGTATGCAACCGCAATAATTTTTGACTCATTCTGTCGCCTTCTATCCGAATATCGTAATCGTTCCACAATTCCTTCCAAGCAGAAATGTGTTGTTCGAGCAATTCGTTGTAGGAAACGATGCTGTGCAGCAAATTTTCGGACGAAATTTTTGCATTGCTTGTGTCTTCGTCCTTCGAAGTGTAAATACTTGTTAGCTTTTCGTGTGCAAGAGTTTGGTTTTGCTTCAAATCCGTTGTAAATTCAACAAAAGCTTGGCCATATTCTGTAATGAATTCTTTTTGTGCAGGAATTGCTTTTTTGTCCACAAAAAAAGATTGCTTCTGACTCAATGCTATTTCAACTTCCGATTGGGTTGTTTGCACTATAACTTGCGAATACAAATCGTTTGCCTGTTGGCTAACTGCTTCTATATGTTTTTGATTGAGCGAATTGTATCGACTCACACCTCGGTTTTCAATTTTGCCATCAATTCCGCTTCGAATGGTAATCTTGCCATCAAAATTTAAGGGCGAAATCTGATAGTGTAAAGCAGCCAAATGTGGGTTTTGCATACTCGCAAAGCGAGCCGATTCTATCTTAATTTGTTTTCCGTCGGAGAGTTCAACGATGAATTCTTTTGAGAAAACGGCTGTTTTCATACACAGCTTCTTGGTGTATTTCAAAAATTTAGCTGTTCTGTAATTCCACCAATCGCCTTCATCAATTTTAAATTGAACGAAAGTGTAATTTGGAACGTTTACAAAATCTTCATTTTCTACCATTCTATCGCCAACCAATGATTCCAAGCGATTGTACAGCCCTGCTATATAGGTTCCGGGATAATGATTTTGATCGGCTGTAATTTCTTCCATGGCACCTCTGGTTCCAAAATAGCCATTTCCTACAGTCAGCAACGATTCTCTGCTTTTTTCTTTGCTAACATCATATTCGTGATATTGAATCGACCAACTGTCGTTTTCAATCCCACTTGCGAACCATTTTATCAAACCTTCTACTTTTAAATCCTCAAAATCCGAAACTACTATGTCGGCACCAGCCGATTTTAATTCCGAGCTATTTTCTTCGCGCGCCAAGCCAAGCACTAAGCCAAAATTGCCTGCTTTGCCCGCCTGAACGCCTGAAACGGCATCTTCAAAAACAATTGCCTCATGATAAGAAACTCCAAGATTGTCGGCGGCAGTAGTGAAAATATCAGGTTCGGGTTTGCCATTTAAGTTCAATAAAACTGAATCTGTTCCATCCACAACCGTATCAACAAGCGACATAAGGTCGGCTTTTTCCAAAACTTTCCGACAGTTTTTGCTCGAAGAAGCTACTCCAACACCAAGTCCATTTTCTTTCAAAAAGTGCATGAAATCCACCGTGCTTTGATATATTTCTACACCTTCTTTGTCTAGAACTTCGTTAAAAGCATCGTTTTTGCTGTTTCCTAATCCACAAACGGTTTCTTGAGTAGGCAAATCCGAAGGATCTCCAAATGGAATCTCAATCTTGCGCGAGGCTAAAAAGTCGGAAACTCCTTTGTATCTAGGTTTGCCATCAACAAAAGGTAAATAATCGCCCGAATGGGTAAATGGAATAAAAGCCTCTCCAAAACGCTTTTCGCGCAATTTGAGATAATCATCAAACATTTTTTTCCACGCCGCAGCATGAATGAGGGCTGTTTTTGTAATGACTCCATCTAGATCGAAAATGACGGCTTTAAAATTAAGTTCTGACATATATAAATAATCTATAAAAATTTTTGCTATTGCTGTTTGTCAATCCAGTAGAAACTTTGAGCTGGAACAATAAGTTGTCCGTTTTTCGAAACGAGTTCTTGATTCAACAAATCCTGTTTGGCTAAGATTTCAATATCTAGAACTTGCTCTGTTTTGCTCAGATTATGAATGATAAGAAGTTCTTCTGTTTCAAATTTTCGTTTGAAGACCAAGAGCGATGAGTTCGATTCATTGAACCACTCAATACTCCCTCTGCCAAAAGCTTTAAACTGTTTTCGGGTATTTACAAGCTTTTTCAAACGTTTAAAAACCTGTGCGTTAAACGATTTTTCATCGGCAAGGAGGCGATTTACTTCGTCCCAATCAATTTTGCCGCGAACTAAAAAGCGGGTATCATTTTTTCCGGTCATTTCGATCATTTCACGATAATAGTCGCTATCGTTGGCTTTTCCGAATTCGTCGCCATAATAAATTACCGGAGTTCCAGGCAAACTCAGCATCAAGGAATAAGCTAAACTCAATTTTTGTACATCAAACTTAAACAATTCGGAAAGTCGTGCCGAAATTCCTTCGCCCACGCGAAAATCCCATTCCGGTTGGTGGCAATAATTTGAATGAATATAGGCACGGTCTTGTTCGTTTACATATACCAATTCTAGGCTCAATTCGTCGTGGCAACGCAAAAAAGTGAACCATTGCGAAGCGTCCGGAATGGCAGGCGTAATGTCCAGACTTAGCGTTTTTAGAATTGGTTCTGTACTTTCTTGGGCAATGGCTTTAAACATTTGAGGCATTAAAGGAAAATGATAGGCCGCATGACATTCGTCGCCTGTTTTGATATATTCCACTACATCGTAAGGTTTCTGGCAAGCTTCGGCCAGCAACAAAGTGCCTGGTTTTACGTAATCGAGTGCTGCACGGAAAAATTTAACAACGGTATGTGTTTTTGGTAAATTTTCGCAATTTGTCCCGTCTTCTTTCCATATATAAGGTACTGCATCGGCACGAAATCCATCAACGCCTTGTTCGAGCCAGAAAAGCATGTTTCGAGTCATGGCCAATAGTACTTCCGGATTGCGGTAATTCAAATCGGGTTGAAATTCGAAAAAGCGATGGAAAAAATAACAATCGCCCTCTTTTTCCCAATTGCTCGGACACATTCCTTTAAAAAGTAAACGGGCATCTTTGTATTTCTCGGTGTCTTCGTTCCAAATATAGTAGTCGCGAAATGGGTTGTTTTTGCTTTTTCTGGATTCTTGAAACCACTCATGCTCAATAGAAGTGTGATTCATAGCAATGTCGAAAATCACTTTCATTCCTTTGCTGTGAGCTTCATCCAAAAACCGTTTGAAAAGCACTTTTTCTTGGTCGGAGGAGGCATTGTCGGGCAATCGAAATAAATCTTTTCGTATGCTGCGGTAATCTTTAATATCAAAACCGGCGTCTTTCATCGGACTGTCAAGAATGGGTAGAAGCCACAAACAGCTCACTCCCAAATCTTTAAGATAGTCAATTTTGTCAATCAAACCTCCAAAATCTTTGTTGAACAAGTCAACGTAAAGGGAATATACGGTAACATCTTTGTACCAATCAGCACTTTTGTAATTCGAAGTGATTTTTTCTTTTAAAACATCCAATTCAGCTATAAACTGATACAATAAATCGTCTGAAGAATCTGCATAAAGATGCTTAAAGCTTTGATGAAGCCTATTGAATGGGTTTGATTCGTTCATAAGTATTTCCGATAATAAGAAGGTTAAAATTGTATTTCGAATGCCAAAAATACGAACAAAAGCAATGAGAAATTGAGTTTTTTCTAATCAGTTTTATTTCAATCGTTTGCATTTGAAAACTTTTTTTTCGTCCAAAATAGATTGACAAAAATGAGGGTGATTATAATTTTTTAGCGATAACGAATCGAATGTTGAAGGTCTTTAAAATTATACTACTTTTGCAGTCCAAAAATTTGAGGATGTTTGAAATAAGAAATATTGCAATTATCGCCCACGTTGACCACGGTAAAACAACTTTGGTAGATCGTATTTTACATCAGGTTCAGCTTTTTCGACAAAACGAAGAAGTGGGTGAATTGATTCTGGATAGCAATGATCTGGAGCGTGAAAGAGGAATTACCATCTTGTCGAAAAATGTAGCCGTTCGCTACAAAGACACAAAGATCAATATCATTGATACTCCGGGTCACTCCGATTTTGGTGGCGAGGTGGAGCGCGTATTGAACATGGCCGATGGCGTATTGTTGGTAGTTGATGCTTTTGAAGGCCCCATGCCTCAAACACGTTTTGTATTGGAAAAAGCGGTAAATCTCAACTTGAAACCAATTGTTGTGGTGAATAAAGTAGATAAACCCAATTGCGATCCGGAAGAAACCGTAGAAAAAGTTTTTGATTTGATGTATAGTCTTGGAGCTTCAGAAGATCAATTGGATTTCCCGGTTGTTTATGGCTCATCAAAACAAGGCTGGATGGCGGAAGATTTTAACAAGCCTACAACAGATGTTAGCTATTTATTGGATGTTATTATAAAAAATATTCCTGTGGCAAAACATCTCGACGGCAGTACTCAGATGCGTATTACTTCGCTCGATTATTCAAGCTATGTTGGCAGGATTGCCGTTGGTAAACTTACTCGCGGCACATTGCTATGGGGTTCTACCGTTTCACTGGTGAAAAGAGATGGTACAATTCAAAAACAAAAGATAAAAGAACTTTACGTTTTTGAAGGACTAGGAAAAGAGAAAAAGAAAGAAATCGTTTATTCGGGCGAAATAGTGGCGCTTTTGGGCATCGAAAATTTCGATATCGGCGACACCATTGCCGATTTTGAAAATCCGGAAGGTTTGCCTGCCGTTAAGATTGATGAGCCTACAATGAGCATGCTCTTTACAATCAACAATTCGCCTTTCTATGGCAGAGAAGGGAAATTTGTAACTTCTCGTCATTTAAGAGAACGTTTGTACAAAGAAATTGAGAAAAATCTTGCTTTGAGAGTGGAAGAAACCGAGTCGCCCGATTCTTACAACGTTTTTGGGAGAGGGATTTTACACTTATCCATTTTGGTGGAAACAATGCGTCGCGAAGGTTATGAGTTTCAATTGGGACAACCGAAAGTAATAATCAAAGAGTTTGATGGAATTAAACATGAACCTATTGAATTGTTAACTGTTCACACGCCCGAAAATCTTTCAGGAAAAGTAATCGAAATTGTTTCTCAACGAAAAGGAGAGATTAAGAATATCGAAAATAAAATGGATCGTACGCATTTGGAGTTTGAAATTCCTGCTCGTGGAATTATAGGCTTAAGAAATAGTTTGCTTACCGCAACCCAAGGCGAAGCTGTGATAGCGCATCGTTTTCACGCCTATCAACCTTTGAAAGGGGCTTTTTCGACCATTCGGAATGGTGCACTTATTGCCATGGAAACAGGAATTGCGATTCCTTTCTCTATTGATAAATTGCAAGACAGAGGATCGTTTTTTATATTGTCGAACGAACCTGTTTATGAAGGAATGGTTATTGGAGAGAATATTCGTCAGGATGATTTGGTGGTAAATGTAACCAAAACCAAAAAACTTACAAATATGCGTGCTTCAGGTGCAGATGATAAGATATTGCTGACACCGCCTATCCGTTTTTCTTTGGAAGAAGCCATGGAATATATTCGCGAAGATGAATATTTGGAAGTAACTCCCGGGAGTTTGCGAATTCGGAAAATTCTATTGAACGAAAACGATCGCAAACGAGGTAAGAAAGACAAACAATAAAGAATTGATTTAGGCCAGATAAAATATCTTCTGGTCGGATGATGTTTTCTAAAATTGTGAAAATGTAGCTATACGAAAAATTAATTTCGGATAGCTACATTAATTTTTTCAGGAAGTGCACGATAGATTGCTTTGGCTTCATTGTCGGGCATCCACAAAAATAAAGTAGGAATGTAATTCAAACTGTCGGCCATATTTTTAGAGAGTGTAAATCTGGCTCTATCCATCATAAAGGAAGGCTTCTTGTGAAGTGTATCGCTTGGCAAGCTACAGCCATTTATTACGATTCGAATTTTATTATCTGTTATAAACTCCCAATAGAATCTTTTTACTTCAACGGTATCCGTATCGATTGGCTGAGCATCTGAACCGGCAATCACTTTCATCTTACGTATTGGGCGTTTTGTAAAATTGGCGATGCCTTCTTTTATAAGGGTTGGTTTTCCAAACAAAAATGCATAATCTTGTTCGTCAATCTTAGATAGAAAATTCTCCGGATTGATATGGGTAATTTTACTTTTTATCAATGGTAATCCTTTTATCTGAACTTGCATAATGCTGTCGTTCAGGCTTATTCCTAAGCTCATAGAGTCGTTTTTCGACAATAGAAGCAGGTTTTCCATCCAGAGTTTTCGCTTAAAAGTCTCCCTAATATTGCTGTCGTCCCAATCCAGAGCAGGTACAATTTGGTTTTTTGCTTCAGTCTGAATCCATTTAATAGTCTCTTTTGTTTTGGAAACCGAAATGGCCAGTTCGATACCTATTGCAATTAAAATTAGTGTGATTACAAAAATTCCCCACAGGACTTTTTTATTTTTGAAAAAATCTTTAGCGCTCATTGTCTTGATTAATAAATAAAAACTTTACCTCCAACAGGCATGTTATTGTATATAAATTCTAAATCGGAATCGTTTAAACGGACACAACCATGTGTAACAGCAAGGCCGAGAAAACGTTGATAAAGTGTTCCATGGATAAG
>DMBV01000067.1:497-12690 GCA_003445975.1 Bacteroidales bacterium | reverse complement strand
CTAACGTATCAATACCCGCCATATGGCGGGTATTTCCGCTATAGACGAATGTGTCAATCTGTTGATATCTGTTTATTTGTAAATTTAAAGCTGTTGTATAATGAGAATTTGCACTCATCGTATTTGCGTTGTAATTGGTGAGATGAATCAAATGTAAGCATTTATTTGAGCAATCGAAAATAAAGGCTTAAAAATTTCTAATTTATCATCTGAGCTTAAAATACTTGGTCATCGTTTAGTATAAAAATGGAGAATGGTGAATACGCTGAATTGCAAATTCAGCTAAACGAGGATTGCAAATTCAGCTATGCGAGGCCCGGAACAAACAAATCTGTTTAGAAATCAGAAATCGAGTATTTTCATTAATTTTGCCAGCAACAAAACGATTCCATTCAAAGCAAAAATGAGCAAGATTCGCATTCTTATCGATCAAAACATTCCTTTTATTCAAGGTCTGCTCGATTCATTTGCTGAACTAATCTATCTTCCCGGAAATAAAATGAGTCGCGCGGATGTAAAAAATGCGGATGGACTCCTTGTTCGTACCCGTACAAAATGCGATGCCCACTTATTGAAAGATTCAAGCGTTCAATTTATCGCTTCTGCCACCATTGGTTTTGATCACATCGACACTGAATTTTGCAAAGAAAATGGTATTTTGTGGGCCAATGCACCCGGCTGCAATGCTTCTTCCGTTGAACAATACGTGGTTTCTGCCCTTTTGAATCTGGCTCGAAAATACCAGTTTGAATTGAAAGACAAAACAATTGGAATTATTGGCGTTGGAAATGTGGGAAGTAAAGTGGCAAAAGCTGCTTCAGCTCTGGGAATGAACGTTTTGTTTAACGATCCGCCACGAAAACGAAAAGAAAAAATCAAACATTTTGTCGATTTAGAAAACGTCTTGAAAAATGCAGATATCATCAGTTTTCATGTTCCATTAAATCGCGCCGGTAGAGACAAAACCTTGCACTTTGTAAACAGTTCTTTTTTTGATAAAACCAAAAAGGACGTCATTTTAATCAATACGTCGCGGGGAGAAATCATAGACGAATCCGCTTTGGAAACGGCTATAGATCAGAAAATTGTAAAAGCGACAGTATTGGATGTTTGGCAAAACGAACCACTTCTAAATCTGGATTTATTGAGAAAAATTACTTTTGCTACGGCGCATATTGCGGGCTATTCCGCCGACGGAAAAGCAAAAGGAACCGAAATGAGTGTTCGCTCTCTTTGTGATGCCTTCCAGATTTCAATTTCCGATTGGTCGGCGCTTGAGATTCCGAATCCAGAAAATGCGCTTCTACAAATTGACTGTAGAAACAAAGACAATCAAGAAATTATTTTCGAAGTTTATTCAAAATGTTATTCCATTCTGGACGACGATACGCGCTTGCGGAAATCGCCTGCTGATTTCGAGAAATTAAGGGAAAATTATCCTTTGCGAAGAGAAGCAAAAGCATATCGCGTGGAGCTGATTCATTGTAAAAGCAAAGCGCTTATGAATACATTGCTTAAGCTGGGCTTCCGGTCTGTTGAGCTTACTTTTTAAGCAGAAAAAGGTTTGGGTAGTGCGATTTCGAAAAAACCATTTCGTCAGAAAAATCGATTGTTTTGCTGTGGAATAAGTCATGGTAGTACTTTTTCAGATTTACGCTCTGCGTAGGCATCAGATAAATATAATAAGAATGCGTATTGAAAATAGGTTTTCGATAGCCTACCGCTTCAGAAAAATTTACATAGCTGGCGTTTTTAGCCAATGGGTCTTTTGCTTTTGAGCCAAGCTGATTTTTGGCACGTGTCATGTACCTTAAACCTTTTAATATCATGTCTTTATTATTGAAATGAATAAAAATTCTTTTCTGAATAGGCAATTGTTCAACCCATTTTGCATGATTTTTTGAGTTTACTGCCGGCGCATTCAGAATCAAATTTTCGAACAAATCGGTCGCTAAACCACCAAAAGCCTGAGCATTTACCATACTTTCCAAATAGTAATTTCCGATGCTATGCAGAAACAAAGACCATGCAGCAGGATTTTTCGTATCTTTTGATTGATTTTTTGCCTCCTGAACAAAATGCAGCAAATCCACAAAATATGGAATGCCTTCATCCACTTTCTCTTTGATTCCTTTCAAATTTTTGGCATCATAATCCTTTCCAACCATAGCCGGCCAATGATAAATCAATACATTCGTTTGATACAGTTTTTGCACTTCAAAAGCAATTTCAACCGATTCGGCCAAAGTTTTTCCGGCTCCATGAATTAGAAGCAAAAAGGGCTGATCCGTTTGACTTTGCGCTAAAAAAGCATCGGTATCCACCAAGGTTTTGCACAACTGCGTTTGGGCGCTGCGTGTAAAAACCAATAGTTTCATCGGACTTTGAAAATCGAAACGATTGCTTAAACGAATGCAACTGTCTTGATTTTCGTCCGGCGCCAAGTGCGTTAATAAAAAAATAGTATTGGGTTTGGACACATCCGGAATTTCCTGACTAAAGCCCAATGGAGCAGAAATCATAAGCAGGATTAAAAAAAAGAAGCGAACTGGAAGGAATGAAAAATGATACATTAAAATAGGATTGAGAATGCAAAATTAGATATTTGTAAGACTTCCAAGGAATTGAAAAATATATTTTAGGAATTTTTAATAAAGATGATGTATTTTTGTGAGCGATTTACAAGGACACACAAACGACATTCTATCCAAATCATTTCAAATCCAATCAATCCGATAAGCGCATGTATAGTTCAAGAAGCGAAAGACAGCAACAAATAATTTACGAATCGATCAAATTGATTCATTCACAAGGAATTCAGGGTCTAACAATCAAAAATCTTTCAAAAGCAATAAATGTAACAGAAGCAGCCCTTTATAGGCATTTCAAAAATAAAGATGAAATATTGTCGACAATTTTGGACGATTTCAGAGAAAGCCTTCGCCTTTATTCGGCGTCCGTATTGGAAAGCAATAAATCGGCACAAGAGAAACTTAGGCTTATGATTGGAAAATTGATTGATGTCTTTTGCGAAAATCCGTATATCGTATCCGTTATTTTTTCGGACGAAATTTTCAAAAACAAAATTGAACTTTACAGCAAGATTGGCCAACTGATGGCACAAAACAATCACTGCTTCATAACCATCATTGAAGAAGGTCAAAAAACAAATGAAATTAGAAAAGACCTGAGCGCCGCGGAAATCTCAGTGATTGTGATGGGCTCCTTCCGATTAACTGTAAAAAACTGGCAAATGAGCCGACAGTCGTACTCTCTAAAAACGAAAGGGGAAGCATTTCTTCTTTCACTTATTAAATTGATTTTTAATTAATTTTTGTTCTTTATCGTCTAAAGAAAACATTCTAACGCCCATTTCGATAAAATATTGGCATCGTATTCTGATACTTTATTCATCCAATTTTCGATACGAGTCCGAAAGTTTCTTCTTTTACTGCATACTTTGTTAATCACTCTCCTATTTTAAGTTTCAAAACATCCATTTTCGAGAAAAAATCAGTTGTTTTTATTTAGACAAAGAATAAATTAAGTCCTCTTTTGAAAATATTTTGATTGCGTTTTTTCAACTTACAAGAATATCTAACTAAAAGGAAATCAAGTAAGTATATACTTACTTACTTATTTTAGTTTATTGATTTATAATCACTTATAATGATTAATTTTCTGTTTCTTGAAAATGAAGTTGTAGGAAATATCAAAAGGATTAATAATTTTGAGCCCATAACTAACATTTAACAACTGATTATATGAAAAAACTAGTACTTATTACAATTGTCCTTTTTTTAGGAATAGGGGCAAATGCGCAGTCGTTTGGTCTTCGTTTTGGCTACACCATGTCGGGCTTACGTATTGATGATAATTTTGCCGATTATTTAGATGTACGTGGTGTTGAAGGAAAACTGACCGATGGAGTAAACATTGGATTGGTTTTCGAGAAAGCCATCAAACCAAGAATTGATTTACACGCTGAGTTAAACTTTGCACAAAAAGGATCTGCCTACGATATGTATGCCAATGAAGCCAATCATGGAACATCGGGTTATGGGCAAACCAATCTGAATTATTTTGAATTACCCGTTATGGCTAAATTCAAATTTGGACCGGCTTATTTTGCTATTGGACCACATATTGGCTATTTAATAGGAGCACAAGAAATCAAATACCGCGAAAATGATTTATTGGTGGCCGCTTATGGCGAAACTGCTGCTGCAGCAGCTCTGGGAGTTTCGAGTTTGCAGGATACAGAATTTTTTGATTCAGACTTGGAAAATTTCAATCGTTTCGATTTTGGTGGTCAGTTTACACTAGGCGCCCAAGCTCCGATAGGCAAAGTAAAACTATTTGCAGAAGCGAGAGCAACAGTAGCTTTAACCAATTGGGAAACATGGAACACCTATGGAACCGACCAAGAAACCTATAATTTAGATTATAAGAAAAATATGGCATTTACTTTTTCTGTTGGCGTATTGTTTAACAAGCCTCAGAAATAAGACTGGATTTTTTAGTTAATTGTAAAAAGGCTGCCGAAATTTCGGCAGCTTTTTTTATTATTTGTTGCTACCTAATTTACAAATCCAGAGAAAACGGCAGCTCATTTTGTTGGTTATCCGTAAGTCGTTTCCAAAAATTGATTCTTTTCGGGAAAATGGATAAAAACACGAATTATTTTGCTCCGAATGACCTATTTTAAGTCATTGAAAAGGTTATTCCCCTTTACCTTTCCGCCTTTCGGCACTATAAAAGTATCCTATTTTCAATAAAAACAACCACATAATTACATCTCAAAAATTAATTATATACTTAGTTTTCAACTGTATATACAATACGATTTACTCAATATTGAGGAAGAGCCTTTCGAACTAAATATTTTTTCGAATTAATTTGCTTTACAAATTTATTATTGTACATTTGGCGTTAGTTAATGTTAACTACTTAACATTGATATAAAAATAACACAGTTTATATCATTGATAATTAGTAATTTGCTTACAATAATTGTACTGGTATTGATGCAATATTAGTATGTGTTCTACAAGATAATGGTAAAAGAAAGTAATATATTATGATTTTTATTTTTTTTAATCGATAAGTTAGTTAATATGAACTATGAATTTAATACAAACCAAATAAACAAATTGAAAGGCAGCGCTCTGTCCCATTTAAGATGTCTTTTTAGGGTATTTCCGATTGATTTTCTGTTGATATCGAAAAATAAGAATGGTTGTCCGAAAGAAACTATACGAAAGACTATGCATGAAAAATCAATTAAAACGGGATAAAAACAAAGCATCAACACTTGGCAGATATAAAAAATCCAATGGGGAAATATTTTAAAATACATTTTAAACACTAATAACTAAAATTATGGAAAAAGGATTAATAAAATTACTAAAAACACCTTGGTTAGTCTTGGGGATTTGTTTTGCATTAACCTTGGTTTTCTTTCTCCAGATGAAGGAGAAATCACGACTGGAAACTGATTTAGACAAGTACATGCCTCAAGAGCACCCCGCCTTTGTTTATAGCGCAATGGCCGAAGAATGGTTTAACATTAAAGACGGAATTATTTTTGCCATAGAAAATGAAAATGGCATTTATAATACCGAAACGCTCGACACTTTAAAACAGCTTACCAAACGATTGCAAAAGCTCCAGCAAATCAATAAATCTGACGTAAATTCCTTATATACAGCAGACAATATTGTTGGTACAGAGGATGGATTAGACGTAAAGGCATTTTTCACAAAAGTGCCTAAAACGCAAGAAGAACTTGACAATCTACAACAAACAGTTCGATCTAATGAAATGGTTTATGGTCGCTTAGTTTCAGAGTCAGAAACAGTTACACTCATTGTTGCTGAATTGGAAGATGGCGTTTTTTCACAAGAATTTTACGATGAAATTCTGGCAATAGCGGCTTCATATCATACAGAAAACATTAAAGTTTATGTGGTTGGCCGACCCATTGTTGAAGGAACTTTAGCCTTGCTTGCTCCTGCAGATATGAAAAAAATGATCCCTATTGTATTGCTTGTCCTTATTTTTGTTCTTTTTCTGGCTCTTCGCAAAATTAAAAATACACTGCTGGTAATGCTGGTAGTTCTCATTTCTACCATATGGACATTTGGATTAATGGCTTTGATAGGCATTCCTATTTATGCCGTATCAACTATGTTGCCTGTTATGCTTATTGTTACTGGTGTAGCTTACGGGCTGTATCTCTATAGTCATTTAGAGGGCTATATTCGGGATAACCCGGCTGCAACAAAACTTGAAGCAGTAAGCAATATGCTAAAAGCGATGTCTATACCGGTAATAATAACGGCAGTAACAACATCTATAGGGTTTCTCTCTTTGCTTACTTCACAGGTATATCCGGTTAAATATTTTGGTCTTTTTGCAGGATTTGGTGTACTTACATCCATGATTTTATCATTGATTTTTATTCCAGCTGTTATTATGGCTTTTGGCTTGCCAAAATTTAAACCTGCACAAGAAAAATCACAATTAGCATACAAAATAACTGCATCCATTATTAAAAATAAATATGTATCCATAATCGGAACAGTCGTTGTGATTGTTTTGATGATCCTTGGAACGCAAAAGCTATGGATTAATTCGAGTTTCCTCGATAAATTTGAAAAGGACAGCGATATTGTTTTAACAGATAAATTTATCAATGCTCATTTTGGGGGAACAACTGCTTTAAATCTTATTTTAGATTCGGATGGAAAGCTAAATACGTTTAAACAACCTGAAGTATTGCGTTTAATTGATAAAATGCAATCCACATTAGAAGCAGATGTGCCTGAAGTTGGAACTTCATTTGCACTATCCAATTTCCTTAAACGCATGAACAAGGTTATGCATGAAGATAGGGATGAGTTTGATGTCATACCTGATAATCAAAATCTTGTTGCACAATATCTGTTGCTCTACGAAATGTCGGGCGATCCCAAGAATTTAGTAAAAGCAGTAAATTATGATTATTCCAGACTTAATGTAACTATTCAGCTCAAAAGCGACAATTCTAAAACAATTAATTCCGCAATTGCAGTAGTTCAATCTTTTGCACCGGATTTTAAGAAATTGGGAATTTCGATCAATTTTGCAGGAAGTGGATACAAGGGATTGGTTTTTTCTGACTTAATTCTCGATGGACAAATTTGGAGTCTAATTCTCTGCATCCTTATTGTTATCATTCTCCTGTCTTTCATGTTTAAAAATATTATCATAGGCTTAATTAGTGGAGTACCTATTTTAATAACAGCATTAATCGGATTTGGAGTTATGGGCTTTTTAAATATTCCTCTAAATGCAACAACTGCGCTACTTTCAAGTATTGCCGTTGGTATTGGAATTAACTTTGCCGTACATTTTATTTATCAGTATAGGAGTTATGCAATTACTAGCAATAGCAGCCTCGAAGCAGCTCAAAAAACGATGGCGCATTCCGGACGTTCAATTAGTTTTAATGCGATAGTTGTAATCTTAGGCTTTTTGGTTTTGCTCTTTTCCGTTTTTCCTCCCAATCGTGAATTAGGCTTTATTATTTCGCTCAATATGTTTACCAGCTTTGTAGGAACCTTAACTATAATGCTCGTATTAATCAATAAATCAAATGTTTATTTCCAGAATAAAGATAAAAAATTAAGCTGAGGATACATTTAGATTTTTTCGGACAAATAGAAAATCATTTTACAATAAGCACATCAAATTATTTAAAACTAAACAACGAATATCATGAAAAAAATTACAACCAGTTTTATCACCTTTGGGCTCATCTTTGGCTTGGCTTCAAATTCAGAACTTTCGGCGCAAACCTTAGATGGAAAACAAATTATAGAAAAAGTCTATAACCGCCCAACCCCACCCAATCAAACTTCTACTTTAACAATGACATTGATAAACAAAAGTGGGGAGACGCGTGTACGTACAATTAAGCAAAACACCAAAGACTTTGGGGATGTAGAAAAGAACATTATGTTCTTTATTACTCCGGCCGATGTAAAAAACACTTCGTTTATGAATTGGACTTATACTGATGCCACCAAAAGCGATGACCAATGGATTTATTTGCCGGCTCTTAAAAAAACAAAGCGTATTTCGAGCGAAAGCAAAAGCGATTATTTTATGGGGTCCGATTTTACATATGATGATTTGGGCGATCGCAAAGTCGAAGATGACACACACAAGCTCATCGGCAAGGAAACTCTTGATGGAAAAGAGTGCTATATAGTTGAAAGTGTTTCTAAAGACAAAAGCTATATGTATTCCAAAACAGTTACTTGGGTAGTTAAAGATCATTTTATTGAGCTAAAAAAAGAATTTTACGACGAAGAAGGCGAAAAGCTTAAAGTTCAACACATTAAAAAATATGGTGATTTTGATGGTTTTTATATCAAAATTCTTGAAGAAATGGTCAATGTGCAAGACAAACACAGCACAAGCCTGTTTTTCGAAAACATAAATATATCCGTAAACCTACCGGAAGATCTGTTTACCGAACGTATGTTGATGCGGGGAATTTAAAGATTAGTATGTCAATGGTTAAAAAAAAGTACTAAATTTTATAGGCTCATTCGTACAGAGACTACTGCAAATTTAGCATCTCATTTTATAATAAATAAAAAAATAGATATATGAAAAAATTAGCATTACTCATAATACTTTCACTTTTTGCTACTCCTTTTTTAAAGGCGCAAAATGTAGAAATTTCAGGCTTTGCACGTAATTACACAGGTGTTCTTTTTGACAATGGCGAGTTTTCTATATTACAAAATACACTAAACTTGAATTTTGAAAAGACCGGAAACAAAGTGGCCTTTAAGGTCAATCCGATGGTTTATACCTACAATACAGATAGCATAAAATTTAACATGCGCGAAATATACCTCGATCTTTATTTTAATAAAATAGATATCCGTATAGGGAAACAGCAAATAGTTTGGGGAAAAGCTGATGGTGTTTTTATTACGGATATTGTTTCTCCATTAAATCTGACCGAGTTTCTTTTGCCCGATTTTAATGAAATTAGAGCGGGTGTATATGCAGCAAAGTTTGATTATTATATCGGAAACAATACTTTTGAAGTGATTTGGATTCCCGTATTTACAGCTTTAGAAACGCCATCTCCAGGGTCCATCTGGTTTACGCAACCTACTTTCCCTATTCAACCTACCTTTGACTATAGTAAACGCAACGTTACGGCAAGTCTGGAAAACAGCGAAATTTTTGCAAAATTTACAGCCATTACTTCGCTTGTCGATGTTGAATTAATGGGCGGTTATACTTGGGATGATGCTCCTGTATTACATATGACTAAGTCATTTGGGATGAATCCTGTTACTCATTTGCCCTATTTATCAGGTATAAATGTGACACCTGAATATCATCGATTAACACTCGGAGGAGGTTCGTTCAGCTCTCAAATAAAAGGTTTTATCTTTAGAGGTGAAGCGGCTTATTATGGCGGAAAATATTTTCTTACTGAAGATATGACAGCCGTAGATGGTTTGACAGAGAAAGATTATTTACATTATGTGGTTGGGCTCGATTTTTCAGTCTCCTCTATATTAATAAGTACGCAATTTATTCAAGAACATATACTTGATTATGAACCGGGAATACTTACAAAGGAAACTCAAAATACGATGACATTTTTGGCTCGTGCAGATGTGCTTCGCGAAACTCTTCACCTCGAACTTTTTTCCTATATCGGTTTAACAAATGAAGATGCGCTAATTCGCCCAAAAATCACCTACGATATTACTGATGGCTTTTCTGTTTTATTAGGAGCTAATATTTTTGTTGGCGATGAAGCTGGACGATTTGGCCAATACAAAGACAACTCAATGATTTATACCAAAATAAAATATAATTTCTAGTCGCAACAACAAGATAAACACCTTCTGTTTAGGCCATGACTATGAAAGTTGTGGCTTTTTCACGTATTTAGTAAAAGGATCCTATTCACACAAAAAACAACAAAAAGAATTGCTCCAAATAATTATAACTTAAGAGATTTGGGTGGGTCTCATTTCTTAAAACGTAATTATTTGTATGTTTGCAATACCAAGATTAAAACCAAACTCTTAAAAACAAATTGGAGAAAAAACGAATAATAATTAATAAATTCAATACCTAAATACAGAAAATTAGAACCCCAATTATCAGCTATGTTATCAAAAAAACAAGAAGAAATCATCGAAAAAGCAATCCAGATTATTGATGAAAAAGGAATACAAGGATTGACCATTAAAAATATAGCAAAGGCAATAAAAACTTCTGAGCCTGCTATTTATAGACATTTTGATAGTAAGTTCGATATTTTATGTACTATTCTGAATGGGTTCAAGGAAAATATTAGTCAAAACGCCTATTTAATTTCACAAAATACGGCCAATCCATTTGATAAGATGCATTTCTTTTATGAGAATATTTTGAATCGATTTGTAAAAAACCCAAGTCTGATTTCCGTTATTTTTTCAGAAGAAATTTTCCAGAACGAAACTCGGCTGGCTGAAAAGGTGATGGAAATACAGCAGTTGAACGAGCAAATTGTAAAAGATTTATTAGAAAATCTAAAGCAAACCAAACAAATATCGGAAAATACGGATATTGAAACATTTTGCCTTTTATTTTTTGGATCTCTGCGGCATTTAGTTCGCCAATGGAAGTTTGGAGGGCATAAATTCGATTTGGTTGAAAAAGGAAATATCTTGTTCATCTCACTTATCCAAACATTAAAATAAAAAACAACGCAAACGATCGATTCTTTTTCTTTATCATTTTTATCAAACTGGTTGAAATCTGATTTTTAAACACTCTAATCTTCGAGAAGAAAACCAATATTGATTCGAATCATCATCTCAAATTGTTTCAAACCTAGATGTTCAAAAATTTGCATTTCGTTTTGAGCCCTCTGATTCCTTTGGCATCGAAATTCATTAAATTTTTGTTTCGATTATGGATATTCGGCTTTTCAAAGTATGTCGGAATTTCAGAAAAACATTCAGAAAATTCGGCCTTTGAACTATTTTTTTCGTTCTCACTATTTTACCACAAAAAATTTTAAGTCAAACTAAAATGAAGATAAAGATCTATAGGCGAATGACTAAAGCAATTGTTTTCCTGCTTAGCATTTATGCTATTGTCAACTTTGCCCCTAACAAATATTTTATGTTGATTGTGCTTGCACTAATTCTTGGCACTACTTTGCTTTTCCGCACTGTTTTTTGCGGTTGGATTTGCCCAATGGGAACGCTATTCGACTTACTTAGAATGTTGGGTAAAAAAATTGGGGATTTCTCAGTTATGAGGAAACTAAACGTCTCATACAAAAAGTGGATAAAAAAAAACAAAAAGGTATTGAATAAAACAGACCACTATTCTAGATACTTCAGGTATGCCTTTTTCCTTTGGATACTGCAATCTATCTTCTTGGGTCTGGCATCTATCAAAGACAAAAATGAGCACGGAATTATGAGTGTGATCTATTTGTTAATTGGGTTGATCGTATTAGGACTTTTTATTGATAGAGCGTGGTGTAAATACCTCTGTCCGGTTGGCGCCTTTTTGGGCGTGATAAGTAAATTAAGCCATACCGGCATTTCGCGAAACAAAGAAACCTGCATTCAATGCAATCTTTGTTCAAAAACATGTCCAATGAATATCGCTGTTGCGAATAGAGAATTTGTTGGCGATATTGATTGCCAAACATGTTTGAAATGTGTTGATGCATGCCCGGTGGATAATGCACTGTATTTAAAAATCAATTTCCCTCTTTTTCAGCCAAATAAACTTCAAAAGAAAGACAAGGAACCGACCAAAAAAAATATTTAATTTTTTATTAAATAAATCACAATGAGTGTTGTTTAATACTATTTTTATTGTATTTTTGATGTTAGTTAATATTAACTACATAATGACATTTTCTAAAACAATTAAAAAATTGGATTTAGAGAATTTCATAAAATGAAGAAGAATATTGATTAAAATGTATGATGTTAATAGATAGAATTAGCTTTTGAAAAAATCCATTGAGAATTTGAAGCGATGATAATATATAGAACAGTTCATTTTTTATTAATCAGGTTAATTTATTTTAACTAACAAAACACTTTACAAGTATGAAAAAAATAAATTATTTAGGCGTTGGTATTTCCGTAATTGG
>DMBV01000067.1:0-330 GCA_003445975.1 Bacteroidales bacterium | reverse complement strand
GGGAAGAAAAAACATTTATATAGTTTAGATAGAAAAGACTCTATACATCTGCAAGAAAATTTTAACTGCCGCGCTGTTTTGCGGCAGTTAATTTTAAATGCCAAAAATAGGATTAGCAAAGACAAATTAGCTGTATAAATACTGTCGATGTATAATTATCTAATATTAATTGATTCCAAATTAACATTTAGAACCCTTATTCAGTATGCATTTTAAATTAAAATACATCGATTTATTTAGCTCTCAAAACATGACGGCTTACAAAATAATTGGAAATATTAAATAAATTATTTTTCTTTGTAAGCAAATATTTACTTACATAAAAAACAC
>DMBV01000137.1:5002-9745 GCA_003445975.1 Bacteroidales bacterium | reverse complement strand
GCAGGAACATTGTCGGGCAAAATATAAGAACCTTCGGCTTTCAGCATGGCCGGAAAAATGATACAATGAAAAACGATATTGTCTTTTCCGATAAAATGCACTAGTTTCGACGAATCGTCTTTCCAATATTTTTCCCAGTCATTTCCAGTTTTTTCTGCCCAATCTTTACTAGCAGAAATATAACCAATAGGCGCATCGAACCAAACATAAAGCACTTTTCCATCAGCGCCTTCAACAGGAACTTTTACGCCCCAATCCAAATCGCGAGTGACTGCTCGCGGCTGCAATCCATTGTCGATCCAACTTTTGCATTGTCCATAAACAGTTGGCCTCCAGTCATTTTTATGTCCTTTGATGATCCACTCTTTCAACCAAGGTTCGTATTCATTCAAAGGCAAATACCAATGTTTTGTCTCTTTCAGTTCGGGAACATTTCCGCTCAAAGCCGATTTTGGATTGATCAAATCCGTAGCACTCAGTGAAGTTCCACAGCTTTCGCATTGATCGCCATAGGCTTTTTCGTAGGAACAATGAGGGCAAGTTCCGGTGATATATCGATCGGCCAAAAATTGTTTGTTTTCGGCATCGTAATATTGTTCAGAGCTCTGCTCGATAAATTTCCCATCAGCATAAAGTTTAGAAAAGAATTCGGATGCTGTTTGATGATGAATTGGCTTGGAAGTGCGCGAATAAATATCGAATGAAATACCCAACTCCTGAAACGATTTTTCGATTATGCCGTGGTATTTATCTACAATATCTTGTGGGCTAACGCCTTCTTTGCGCGCTTTGATGGTGATAGGAACACCATGTTCGTCGGAACCGCCAATAAACAAAACATCTTTTCCATTCAGCCGCAAATAGCGTGCATAAATATCAGCAGGAATATAAACGCCGGCCAAATGACCAATATGAATGGGGCCATTGGCATAAGGCAAAGCCGAAGTAATGGTATATCGTTCGAATTTTTTGGGATTTTCGCTACTCATTCTAATTTTTTTTCGCAAAGATAAAGTTAAATTGCAATGGACAGAAATGAAGTTTTCGTTTTTAATTTTTTCGCTAAAACACATGCGTATAATTAGTTTCATTTGCAATGAAGCCAAAATAATTAAGGTGAACTGCGAAGAAGCTGAATTGCATTTGATAGTTGAATCTGCGCAAACCCAATTTTCTATCGAATTCTGAAAACAGAAACTCAATTTTTTTACATTTGCTTATTCTAAACGGTTTTACAATGATCACTTCCATCGATATAAGCTATTATCCACTACAAGAAGAATACATTCCGCCTATTTTGGATTTTATCGAAAGGCTTCGCAAACACAAAAATATTCGGGTTCAATCAAACGGAATGAGTACCCAGGTTTTTGGGGAATTTAGACTGGTGATGGAAATACTCCGCGATGAGATTGAAACTTCCTTTGTTGTTCCGCAATCTGTTTTTGTTTTGAAAATTATCAATTCCGATCTGCAATTTTATTCCAACCATTGATGAACGAACTCTTCGATTTTTTTTTACGACCTTACTACGAAGCATCTGCTTTGAATATAATTCTCGAATTTTCGGCTGCTTTTTTTGGTGTTATCAGCGTATTTTATGCCCGAAAAGAAAATATCTTGGTTTATCCCACCGGGATTATTAGCACGGTAATTTATGTGTATTTGCTCGCTCAATGGACTTTGTACGGCGATTTGATTATCAATATTTATTATACACTGATGAGTGTTTATGGCTGGTATATGTGGAGCAAAGTGATTGGGAGCAATCAGCAGCATATTGCGATAAGTCGCACCAATACAGCCGATAAATTAAAAGCGTTTGCCCTATTTGTTTTCACTTCCGCATTTGTCATAGCTGTTTATCGCCATTTCGATGTGATGCCTTCCAATTTAGGGTTCACCGAAAGTGTAGAGTATGCTTTTGTGCGCTTGGTTTCGGGAGATTTGGAAGATTTTAGAAGCATTACGCCATTTCTCGACACGTTTACAACCGGCGTTTTCTTTGCAGCTATGTGGCTGATGGCCAACAAAAAAATTGAAAATTGGACACTTTGGATTCTTGGCGATATCATTTCTATTCCTTTGTACTTTGTAAAAGGATACGGTTTTACCGGAATTCAATACGCTATTTTCTTAGTATTGGCCATTTTCGCTTATTTTAGCTGGCGCGAAAAAATAAACCAACAAAAAAAAGCAAGAGCGAATGCTTAAAAAAATTGCCATTATAGGACCCGAATCAACCGGGAAAAGCATTCTTGCCGAAGATTTGGCGGCTTTTTACAATACTGTTTTTGTGCCGGAATTTGCACGAAATTATTTATCCGGTTTAGGCCGACCTTACAATCAATACGACTTGTTGCAAATTGCCAAAAAGCAGCAAGAATGGATATTTTCCTATCAAAAAAGAGCCACCGACTACCTTTTTGTCGATACCGAATTGATGGTGATAAAAATTTGGAGCAAATTCAAATACAAAAATGTTCATCCTTGGATTATTTCGGAGCTAAACAAACAAACTTTTGATCTGTATCTTTTAACCGCAGTTGACCTTCCATGGGAAAACGATCCACTTCGTGAACATCCAAACCAAAGAGAAAAACTCTTTGCACTCTACGAAAAAGAACTACAAAAACGAAACTTCCCGTATAGAATTGTCAAGGGCATCGGCAAAAAAAGAACGCTCAATGCAATAAGCGAAATTGATTCCTTTTTTCTGCAAAACGAATCCTAAAAATCCTTTTGAATTCTTAATTTTGCAAAAAAAACACACAGATGGCTATTCAAGAAAATTTAGAGAAAATACATAAAGAACTGCCGGAAAAACTGAAATTGATTGCGGTATCCAAAACAAAACCCGAATCGGCTATTTTAGAAGCCTATCGATGTGGACAACGCCTTTTTGGTGAAAACAAAGTCCAAGAATTGGTGGATAAATACGAAAACCTTCCAAAAGATATTGAATGGCATTTTATTGGCCATTTACAAACCAATAAAGTGAAATACATTGCTCCTTTTGTGCATTTAATTCACGCCGTCGATAGTTTGAAACTGCTTTCCGAAATCGACAAACAAGCCGCAAAAAACAACCGAATCATCAATTGCTTGCTCCAATTTCATATCGCCAACGAAAATGCAAAATTTGGGTTTACCAAAGAGGAGGCTTTCGAACTATTACATACTTCGGAATTTAAAACATTTGAAAATATTCGCATCGTTGGAGTGATGGGAATGGCCACTTATACCGACAACGAAAACCAAATCCGCGAAGAATTTGCCACGCTGAAAAGCTATTTTCTCCAAATAAAAGAGAAATTTATCCCTGAAGATTATTTCACCGAAATTTCGATGGGTATGTCGGCCGATTATAAAATAGCGATTGAGGAAGGAAGCACCATGGTCCGTTTGGGCAGTTCCATTTTTGGAATCCGGTTTTATTCCAAATTCAATTAGCAGGCTTTATTGCTGATTTTCAGGCTATCTCACCATTTTCCAATATCAAAAAATGGCTTTCAGCCGAAAGTAGCATGAAAACCGATTTTAAAATTCGCTTTTCAATTCAACAGCCCGGACTTATTTTGTTAATAAATCACCAATTTTTAATATAAAAAACTGAAACACATTAGTTCTCTTTCAATAATTTGAGTACTTTTGTACCTAATATGCTTGTGATATTTAAAAATATTTTTCAAATTTTGATAGAATACTATTTTTTTATTACATTTACTCGTTAAATCCATTGCTTTATTTTTGAGTTTAACGCGCCTTAAAACTGAAACGCATGAAACGAATTTACCTTTTAATCATAGCACTTGCCCTCTCCCTAGGACAAGTTTCCGCACAATTCAATGTTGGAGATTACCGAACAATTGAAACCACAGACTCCTATTTAATTTGGGATTTCGAAAGCAGTTGGGAAATCTGCACAGTAGCAGGCGACCCGGGAACATGGGCGGCAGCAAGCATTGCTCCAGGAATTGTTGACAACGAAATTGCCACCGATGTATATGTTAGAAAAACAATTTTTGTAATTCTAAATGATCTGAATGTTCTATCCAGTGGTAAGATTATAATTAAAGATGGCTCTTCCGAATACAATACACTCTACATAGGCTATCCCCCCGACTACAACAAATTCATTTATCTGAATGGGGAATTGATCATCGAGAATGGTTATACGAATCTCACCATACAAGACGGATCTAGGGTATATATTAAAACTGGAGGTAAATTGACCGATTTATCACCCGGGAACATTGTAAACGATGCCGGTTTAACTGGAATAATTATACAGTCCACCAGCGGAACACTGACAGGGTCCTTAATTTCAGGAACAGCTCCTTTATCTGGTACTTTTAGTCAGTATATTTCGGCAGGCGACTGGCATTATATCTCCACCCCACTCAACAATACAATAGCCGGTCATTTTGTTCCCTCAAGCGGCAGTGCTTATCTAAAACCCTACAATTCTCCCGGTGGAGGCTGGGGTGCATATATCAATGTGGTTTCCACACCCCTTGTGGTTGGAAAAGGATATGAATTGTGGGAAACTGCCAATTTTACATTTTCCAAGTCGGGCGAATTCAATACCGGAAACAAAACACTTTCGGTGAGTGCTGGCGGCACTGTTGATCCGGATTGGAACTTAATTGGAAACCCTTATCCGTGCGGACTAGACTGGAGTACAGTGAGCGGCAGAACCACTGTAGCCGGACAAGCTTTTTTTGTATATGATGCCAACTC
>DMBV01000137.1:0-4985 GCA_003445975.1 Bacteroidales bacterium | reverse complement strand
AGCGATCGAATTTATTTGATTTTCAATAACAACGTTGGCATCGACGATCTTTCGTCCAGCAAGGTTCAAATTTATTCCAACAAAAAAGCCATTTATTTGAATTTCGATAACTATTCGTTCAAAGGTGAATTGAAAGTGCACAATTTATTGGGGCAGACTGTTTACTCAACTTATGTTTCCAATACATCATACCATCCCATTTCTTTAAATCAACCATCGGGCTATTACTTTGTGGAGTTAACCACCGCAAATGAGAGTTTAACACAAAAAGTTTTTATCCAATAGAAAAGATTTAATACATGAAGAATAAACGCAAAATAATACTTTTAATCGTCTTCTTACTCGGACTTGCCATAACCAGCATGGCCGGCGATCCGCCTCCTGTTGATGGGGATCCAACCGGCGGAGGAACTCCCATCGGAGGAAGTGCTCCCTTAGAACAAGGATATTTGGTATTGATTCTGCTTGCCTTTTTCTATGGTATTTACAATTATTCAAAAAAATGTTTGAACTTAAAAATCTTTAGCCATGAAAAATAAAATTGTTCTATTTATATTTGTTTTTCTTAGTCATTTCGTTATTTATGGACAAATTGCTCCTCAGGAAGGGGATTATAAGTCCTCAGTAAATGGAACTTGGACTGATCTTTTTACCCATCTTGGTAAAGCCTGTTACAAATATACTAGTGGAAGCTGGGTTTCGTCCACTTATCCACTTTCTGTTAATTCGGGAGTTACCGTATTTATTGACCATTCCGTTACGCTAATTGATGCACTCACCATAAATTCGGGTGGACGAATTGTTATCAATGCCGGAAAATCATTGGGCGCAGGAAATAAACTGACTAATAATGCAGGGACAAGCGGAATAATTATCCAATCAAATTCCTCGGGAGCAGGGCAATTTACACATACCACCACTCTTAACGGAACAGTGGAAATTTATTTAGGAGCAAGCGAATGGCATTTGATAGGCTCTCCGGTTAATCTAAGTGTAAATATACCAACCTTTTTCAACAGCTCATCTTATTTGCAGATGTGGAACGAGCCAACAGGTTGGATTTGGAACGATGAAAGCGGTTTCAACAATACCATGGCATTTGGCCTAGGTTACAGCTATTGGAATAGTGCGGCCTATACATACACCTATACCGGTTCACTTCTGGGAACAACTAAAAGTTATACCAGTCTCCCATACTCGAGTGCACTTATGGGCTTCAGTTTGCTGGCGAACCCGTTCAGCAGCGCCTTGCGATTTACAGCATCGGCTTGGTCCTTTCCGGCTGGTATGGAACAAGTGGTAAAAGTATGGGGATATAGTGCTGGGAATTATACTGATATAGTGGATGGCGACTCCAAAAGAATCCCAATCGGCACAGGCTTTTTTGTGAAAGCCAATGCTTCGGGACTTGACTTTTCAATTCCGGCAACGGAGCAAGTTAGTCTAGCGATAAATCCCTATAAAAACGAATTAGAAGACACACGCAAATTTGCAAAACTAAACATCAAAAACAGTGTAAATGAATACGCCGATGAGGTGAGAGTTCATTTTAAGGACAATGCAAGTTTAAATTACAACTCCGACACGGATGCAACGAAATTGTTTGGTTCAGATTTAAGTCCACAACTCTTTTTACTATCAGAAGATAATCACGAACTTTCGATAAAAGGACTCGATGCTACGCAAATCTCCGTTCTTAAATTACAACTTCGACCAAATGTAGATGCCACTTATAAAATTACTTCAAATGAATTTACTTTTGATGCATCAACAGAAGTTCTATTGGAAGATTTGTTCACCTCTACCATCATGGATGTGGATGCAAATTTAGAATATACATTTACCTCATTGGCCACTGATAGCGAAGACCGTTTCCGTATTTATGTAACACCGATTGCAAATTCCATCGAGAATCCAGTTTCAAAAGAACCTTTTCAAATTTCTGGAAGCAATGACCAATTGAGGATAATTTCCGAAGAAATGAATTATAAGCTAATGGTTTACAATATGCTAGGTCAGAAATTGATTGAGAAGACCAACTTACAAGGAAATTTTTCCTTAGATTTAAGTGCCTCGAAACAAAAAATAATTATCGTAAGCATACAAACTGAGAAAGAAATTATTTCTAAAAAAATTCAATTAAGATAATCGTATGAAATCACTATACAAAATCCTTATCGCATTCGTACTGGTTTTTGCTTCCACAGTCTCATTTGCGCAACTCACCGATCCGGGAGATACAGGAGGTGACCCAACAGGAGGCGATCACGATCCTATTGGAGGAAGTGCGCCAATCGGCAATGGACTAGCCTTGATGATTGGACTCGGAGTAGCTTACGGCTCTAAAAAAATATATTTTCTCAAAGCGGAACAATAGCTTAGCAAAGCGGTTTAGAAACCTGAAGCAAAACTTCAGGTTTTTTTTATACGCGATAGAGAATATCGAATTTAGGGCTTCGTTATTCTATTAACACCAAAGAATCAAAGAGTTAGAAAAGCACCTAATTAAACTATGTATGCATAACAATTTAAATTCCTTCTAAATTATCAATTGCTTGATAAATAAAGAATTCCGCTTTATTCAACTCATATATATTTTAAGTAATTTCGCACAAAATTTATAAAAACAGGAGCATGGCAAAAATAATAGGTGCAATAGAAGTAGATGTGGAAAAATGCAAAGGATGCGGAGTTTGTATTCCTGCTTGTCCTACTGATGTTATTCTTCTAGCAAAAAACGTAAATGGCAAAGGGTATCATTATGCGTATATGGAAAAACCGGAAGCGTGTATTGGCTGTACCAATTGTGCGGTAGTTTGTCCCGACGGAGTTATTTCGGTATATAAAGTAAAAATGGCCAATTAAAATATAAAACTAAAATATATTGATATGAGTGAAGTAAAATTGATGAAGGGAAACGAAGCCATAGCAGAAGCCGCAATACTTGCGGGTGTAGATGCTTATTTTGGCTACCCAATCACTCCTCAGTCCGAAGTTATTGAATATTTGATGGTGGAACGGCCCGAAGATAGAACCGGAATGGTAGTACTCCAAGCAGAAAGCGAAATTGCTGCCATCAATATGGTTTATGGTGCTGCCGGAACAGGGAAAAGAGTCATGACCTCGTCCTCCAGCCCTGGAGTTAGTTTAAAACAAGAAGGAATTTCATACATTGCCGGATCGGAACTTCCCTGCGTAATTGTAAATGTAGTGCGTGGCGGTCCCGGTTTAGGAACCATTCAACCTTCGCAAGCCGATTATTTTCAATCGACNNGTGCAAGAAATGGCAGATTTTGTCGATTTAGCTTTCGATTTGGCTTTTAAATACCGCAATCCGGTAATGATTTTATCGGATGGAGTGATTGGTCAGATGATGGAAAAAATTACACTTCCAGCACAAAAACCTCGCTTAAGCAACGAAGAAATAATTGCACGTTATGGCGATTGGGCAACCACCGGAAAACCAAGCACACGAGAAAGAAACATCATCACTTCCTTGGAACTAGATCCATACCGGCAAGAAACGCACAATCATAAACTTCAGGCAAAATACAAAAAAATGGAAGAAAACGAAGTTCGCTTCGAAGCCATCAATTGCGAAGATGCCGATTATGTAATTGTTGCCTACGGTTCAAGTGCACGCATATCGCAGAAAACGATGCAATTGGCCCGAGCCAAAGGACACAAAGTTGGATTGTTCCGTTTGATTTCTTTATTTCCTTTTCCTAAAAACGAACTCAACAAATTGGCGGATACCGTAAAAGGTTTCTTAGCGGTTGAGATGAGTGCAGGACAAATGATTGAAGATGTTCGCTTAGCAGTGAATGGAAAAAAACCAGCAGAACATTATGGTCGTTTTGGTGGCGTCGTTCACTCACCGGAAGAAGTACTCACCGCTTTGGAGCAAAAAATTATTGGAGGATAGAAAAAATGGATATCAAAGAAATAATAAAACCTGAAAATTTAGTATATCAAAAAACTAAATTAATGACTGATGCTCCTTTAAGCTATTGCCCGGGATGCGGTCATGGAACAGCACACCGTATTACGATGGAAGTGGTAGAAGAAATGGGAATTTGGGAAGATACAATTGGTGTAGCTCCGGTTGGCTGCTCGGTTTTGGCGTACGATTTTATGAATATTGATATGACTCAAGCGGCTCACGGAAGAGCACCTGCCGTTGCAACCGGAATAAAAAGAACGTGGCCGGAAAAATTCGTCTTTACCTATCAAGGCGATGGCGACTTAGCTGCCATTGGTGGAAATGAAACATTGCATGCCTGCAATCGCGGCGAAAACATTGTTATCATTTTTGTAAACAATGGTATTTATGGAATGACTGGCGGTCAAATGGCTCCAACTACGCTTCCGGGAATGAAATCTTCCACATCGCCTTATGGTCGTGATATTGCTACAATGGGACATCCGCTCAAAATGACTGAGCTAATCGCTCAATTGCCCGGCACTTATTTTGTTACTCGCCAAGCAGTCCACACACCGGCTGCTGTTCGCAAAGCGAAAAAAGCGATCCGAATTGCTTTCGAAACGCAAAGAGAGAAAAAAGGATTGGCATTTGTAGAGATTGTTTCAAACTGCAACTCCGGCTGGAAAATGAATCCGGTAGATGCCAACAATTGGATGGTTGACAATATGTTTCCTTATTTTCCATTGGGCGACATAAAAGTAAATGGCGAACTCATTAAATAATCTTTCAAAAACTTAGAATTATGACAGAAGAAATGATTATTGCAGGTTTTGGTGGTCAGGGCGTTTTATCGATGGGGAAAATCCTCGCCTATTCCGGAATTATGCAAGACCAAGAAGTAAGCTGGATGCCTTCGTATGGTCCGGAGATGCGCGGCGGAACTGCCAATGTAACGGTAATTGTGAGCGACGAAAGAATCAGCTCTCCTATTCTTACGCATTACGATACGGCTATTATCCTCAATCAACAATCGATGGATAAATTTGAAAAATCGGTAAAA
>DMBV01000125.1 GCA_003445975.1 Bacteroidales bacterium | reverse complement strand
ATTAAATAGGCAATAATTACGAATAGGTCTAACATCAGGGCTTCTAAACTTTTTTAATTGTTAATTTATCTGTTTTTTCAATTAAGCTCCTGATCCAGTTTTTTGATGGGATTATGTTTACCACGTGCTGAAAAATTTTTTTTCCGGTTGAAAGTCATTATTATTTGACGATAAAGTTATATTTTATTATTGATTCTATTGCTATTTTAAATGAATGAGAGTTTGGTAAGCCTATATCAGCCGGATTAAAACAGTGAAATTTCCAGTCGGATTGGTTCTGAGTAGAATCCATGCGGGTTAGAGTCCTGGCTTATCTAGGCCGCGCAGAGCCCTCTTTCAGCTTGATTGTTAAAGTTGGTTGATAAGGTCTTTTTAAACCAAATCAAAAGCTAGGGAATAATTTTAATAACAGTCGATTTAAAAGAAACCCAGACTTCTGCATCTTTCCGGAAATTGAACTTTAGCAAAGATTCTTCCGAAATAACAACCGTTAAATCAATGCCAATGTCAACTATAACTTCATAATTTGTTAAATAGGGGATGATTTGTGTTATTCGCCCTTTAAAATTATTGGTGGCACTCGAATCTATTTTTTCGTTGGATAGAATGATTTCCTCGCCCCGAATGATGATTTTTCCGTTTTTGATATGATCTTTATTTGAAACGTGTAATTCGAGCGTTCCATTAATTTTCGCTTTATTTGGAGTTGGAAATTCAGCAACAAAAAAGTTCTTGATGCCCGTAAAATTGGCAACAAATTCATTGGCCGGTTTTTGAAAAATTTCTTTGGTAGTTCCACTTTGAATGATTCCGCCTTCGTGCATTACAGCAACTTTATTCGATAAAGCAATGGCTTCTTCGTAATCGTGTGTTACATGTAAAATCGTTACTCCACTATGGTTGATTTGCCTCAGCAGGTTTCTTAAATCAGCTTTCATTTGTACATCAAGCGAAGCCAATGGCTCATCCAAAAGCAAACATTCGGGTTTGGAAACAAGCATACGCGCCAGCGCAACACGCTGTAATTCTCCTCCCGATAAATTAGCCGTATCCCTGTTTAATAAATGGGTAACCTCCGTTAATTCGGCATATTGATTAATTAATGATTCTTTTTGTGTAGATGATAGCTTTTTGCCTTTTAACGAATAGGCAATATTCTGTTTTACATTTAAATGCGGGAAAACGGAATAATCCTGAAAAACAATTCCTACTTGTCGGTTTTGTATTTTTTTGTGCGTGATATTTTCATTTTTCAGGAAAACTTGTCCTGAATCCGGGTTTATCAATCCTGCAATAATTTCGAGCAAAACGGTTTTTCCTACTCCTGATTTGCCAAGAAGAACATAATTCGCGAACACCCTGAAAAAAATTTGGAGAGTAAGTAAACCATTCCGACGGCTTTTGGGAGCAAAAGAATGCCCTGAATTCAATTGCAAAATCAAAATAAATCTTTACATTTGGTTCTTCTCGCACTAAATAACGCAAATAATGATGAGCGCAGTATTCCATTTCTCAAAGGCTCAAGATTCTCAGGTAAATAGACATCAACTGATTAATAAAAGTGAGCTTGGCGAGAATTTACGGCAATGGTGGGAAACGAAATACAGACCAAATGAAACAAACGGACAAACGCTCAAACGGAAGGTGTTTTGCTATCGTGACCAAAGCCTCGGTAAAACCAAAAAAAATAAGGATTACCAACCTGCAGAATAATATAGTAATTTTACTTGATTAGAAAATGAGATGATGACATACAATTTTATAGACTTATTTGCAGGAGCTGGAGGACTTTCAGAAGGATTTATCCAAGCAGGATTTGAGCCTATTGCTCACGTTGAAATGAATAAAGATGCTTGCGATACAATTAAAACAAGAACTGCTTATCACTGGCTGAAGGAGAATAAAAAAACAGCTATCTATAATGATTATCTGAAATCAGAAATCAAAAACAAGGAAGAGCTTTGGAGCAATATCCCTAAACATTTAATCGATTCAGTAATCCATAAAGAAATTTCGGAAAAAACTTTGCCGGAAATTTTTATTACAATTGACGAAGAATTAAACGGCAAAAAAGTAGATTTAATTATTGGTGGTCCGCCTTGTCAGGCCTATTCGGTTGCTGGGCGAGCACGTAAAGATATGGAAAGCGACCCAAGAAATCATTTGTACAAACATTATGTAAAGTTCTTAGAAAAATACCAACCAAAAATGTTTGTATTTGAAAACGTGCCAGGAATTTTATCCGCTAAAAACGGTGAATATCTTGAAAATATTTTCATAGCTGTAAGAAATGCAGGATATGAAGTTGCCATTCCTCCAAAGAACCATCTCAACGCAAAAGATTTTGGTGTATTACAAGACAGAAAACGAGTAATCATTATTGGCTGGAAGAAAGAATTGAATTTATCTTACCCGGAATTTGAAACTAAGGAGCAAAGTTTTCAAATTTTAAAAGACTTGTTTTCAGACCTTAAACCATTGAAAAATGGTGAAGGAACTTTAAACGCTGTTGAGTATGCAAAACCAACAACTGAATATTTGAAACAATCAAATATCAGAAACGGTTTGGATTTCGTTACACAACACGTTTCAAGACCAAACAACGAAAACGATCTGGAAATATACCAAATTGCTGTTGATGAATGGAACAACGGAAAACGATTAAATTATGCCGACCTGCCGAAAAGACTAATCAAACATTCGAACACAATATCGTTTGTCAATCGTTTTCAGGTTGTTAATGGTAAAGGCATTTCACATACAGTAGTTGCGCATATTGCGATGGACGGACACTATTACATTCACCCCGACAAAGAACAAAATCGTTCCATAAGCGTAAGAGAAGCCGCAAGAATACAATCTTTTCCTGACGATTATTTTTTTGAAGGAAGTAGGACGGCAGTTTTTAAACAAATAGGGAATGCTGTGCCGCCATTGATGGCAGCCTAAATCAATCAAATTATGGAAAGAAAATTATGGTCTCGGGAAGAATTGATGCTAGTTTTTAACTTGTATTTGAAGCTGCCTTTCGGAAAAATGCACACCAGAACACCAGAAATTATCGAAATGGCTAGTTTGTTGGGAAGGACTGTAAATTCAATTGCAATTAGATTAACAAATTTTGCTTCTTGCGACCCTTATCATCAAAATAGAGGCGTAAAAGGTATGGTTGGTGGGATAAGACAATGTCAACCAATTTGGGATGAATTTTTTGGAAATAAAGAAGTCTTAATCTTTGAAAGTGAAAAAATTTTAGCAGAAAAACAAAATCAAACTATTGAAAC
>DMBV01000101.1 GCA_003445975.1 Bacteroidales bacterium | reverse complement strand
AAAGGCGACTATTTTGTTTTGCTTGGTCCGTCGGGAGCCGGAAAATCGGTTGTGTTGGAACTTATTGCCGGAATTTTATCGCCGGATAGCGGTCAGCTTTTTCTGAATCGAGAAGACATAACCGGAAAGCGAATTCAGGAGCGATCGGTAGGTTTGGTTTTTCAAGATTTCGCACTCTTTCCACATCTGAATGTGTTTCAAAACATTGCCTATCCTTTAAAAATAAAACGATGGAAAAAAGAGCGCATTGCAGAACGCGTGGCCGAATTGGCCAATCAGATGGACATTGCCCATTTGCTTCATCGCAATACGCGCGATTTGTCGGGAGGAGAAAAACAAAGAGTGGCTTTGGCCAGAACCTTGGCTCTTTCGCCTGAGCTCCTTTTGCTCGACGAGCCATTGGCCTCGCTCGACATTCAATTAAAAAAAGAACTGAGAAGTCAACTCAGAAAGCTACATAAAATGGGGCAAACCATTGTTCATGTGACGCACGATTTTGAGGAAGCCATACTGTTGGCAGATAAAATTGCCATATTCAACCAAGGGAAGATTGTTCAGCAGGGATTAAAATCGCAGGTTTTTTCGCAGCCGAAGTCGGAATTTGTGGCACACTTTATTGGTGTTAAAAACTATTTCCTCGTTTCGAAGACGGAAGAAAACACTTTGGAAATAGAAGGAAAAATAAAACTCAGGTGTAAAAAAGAGATTTCGAAAAGAGCCACTATTCAGGCGGTAATGATTCACAGTGGCGATATTTCTTTGAACAAGATAAGCGAAAGCCAAGCTGAACATACGGAAAATGTGTTTTCGGGAATCTTGGTGGATGTTTATCCCGCTTTCAGAGGCTATGAATTGCTGATTGATATTGGATTGCCTTTGGTTGTAAACATCAGCCACAAGCAATTTCTCCAAATGGAATTTGCCGAAGGCTCTAGGTTGGAATGTACCATTTCGGCCGAAAACATTCAGATCATCGAATGATTCTTTTAAGCTATTTTTCCGATCTAGAATCGATTTTAGCTTCCAAGATTGGGAAAGCCTACACATTCAACAAAATACAAAAAAACATTTTTAAATTTGGCAATTATTGTACATTTGCAACTTGTTTTAAATTAAGAATAATACACTATGGCCGCAATAGGACAGATTAGAAAACATTATGGGATTTTGGTAGCAATCATTGCCATTGCCCTCGCCGCGTTTATTTTGGGCGACTTTGCAAAAAGAGGTCCCAGCACACCCAACAATATTGGTGTTGTGGAAGGAGAAGAAATTTCCTATAAAAACTTTAGCATACAAGTAGAAAAAACACTCGAGGCTCAAAAGCAAAACAGTGGTAAGAATCAGGTAGAAGCAGAAGAAGCATTCAATATCAAACTAAGTGTTTGGAATCAAATGGTGCGTCAAATAATTATGGACAAGCAGATAGCTGAAATTGGTTTAACGGTGACTGCTCCCGAGTTGTTCGACCAAGTGCAAGGACCAAATCCTCACCGCTATATTTTGCAGTATTTTACCGATCCGGCTACAGGTGGTTACAATCAAGCGTTGGTTTTGAACTATTTGCAAAACCTCGACAAAATGCCTCGCGAAAATCAAGTGCAGTGGTTTGAGTTCGAAAAAGCAATCAAAGAAGATTATTACAATGTAAAATACAATACGCTTGTAGCCAAAGCCTATCATTTGCCAAAAGCATTTGCCAAAAAATTGGATGAAATGGCCGTTGCTCAAGCGAATGTTGACTTTGTGGCCTATCCCTATTCTGCCATTTCGAACGAAACNNCAAGCAAGCGCTTTGGCCGACAGTTTGTTTCAACTGGTACGGAAAAACAAAACACAACTCGAAGAACTTGCTGTTAAGTTTTCGAACGATGGTGGAGTGGTCGAAAACAAAGGTCATTACGATTGGTTTCCCGACGGACAAATGGTTCCCGAATTTAATGAAGCCATTGTGAATGGCAAGATTGGCGACATTGTGTTGGTCGAAACGGCCTTTGGGTTTCATGTGATCACTATCGACGACAAACGCGATCTTGTTAAAAAAGTGAAAGTTGCCCTACTTGAACGAAAAATTGAGCCAAGCAACCAAACCTATCAAGATATTTACAATTCTGCCAGCGAATTTGCCAGTAAAGCAAGCTCTTTGGCAAACTTTACAAGCACAGCCGAAGCCATGAAACTTGCTGTTCGTGTTGGCGATCATATCAGTCCTATGGCTGTCTCTATTCCGGGATTGGACGATAGTAGGCAAACCATTATCTGGGCTTTTAACACCAAGACAAAAGTAGAAGACGTAAACTTGTTCGACAATGGCGACATCTATATTGTGGCCGTTTTGAGCAAGATAAACGAAGAAGGATATCAATCGCTTGCCGAAGCCAAGCCAAGCATTACAGAAGCCGTAAAAAATCTTAAGAATGCGGAAACAATGGTTGCAAAACTAAGTGCATCTGTCAACAAAGGAAATTTGAATGCGCTGGCTTCGGAATTTAAGCTGAAGGTCGAAAATGTTTCAAATCTCACTTTCGACAGTCGTGGATTTGGTGTTTATGGACCGGAGCCGCTTGCTATTGGTACAGTGTTTGCCCAGAAAGAGGGAAGTATTTCGACTCCTTTGATTGGCAAAAAAGCGGTGTACGTTTTAAATTTGAAATCTTTGAAAGCCGCTCAGCCAAAAACGGATTACACTGCCATGATACAGCAGATGGAAACCAGATTTAGCGCCCAAGTAAATTATAGCCTTTACAAGAGTCTGGAAGAGAATGCTAAAATTGAAGACAACCGTTATCGGTTTTTCTAATCATCAATAAAAATGCTTTAAGAAGCTTTCATCTGATGGGTGAAAGCTTTTTTAATGTGTACGTATTGAAAAAGAAATACATGATAGAAAAATTTATCTTTGCAAAAAAATTAGATTTTAAAATACGATTTAAATGGCACTTAGCGAACAAGAATTAGTACGAAGAAATTCGCTTAACGAATTGATAAAATTAGGTATTGACCCCTATCCTGCCGAAGGATTTGAATCGAATGCAACGGCCAAGGAAATCCATGAAAAATTCCCCACCGACAACAGCCTGTTTCAGGAAGTAAACATTGCCGGGAGAATTATGGGTAGGCGCATTATGGGAGCCGCCTCATTTGTTGAACTAAAAGATTCGACCGGAAGGATTCAATTGTATCTAAAGCGTGACGATATCTGCCCAACGGAAGATAAAAGTTTGTACAATACTGTTTTTAAACGCTTGCTCGATATAGGCGATTTTATAGGCGTTAGCGGCTATGTGTTTGTTACCCAAATGGGCGAAATAAGCATTCACGTAAGCTCGATGCGTTTGCTTTCGAAAGCATTGCGCCCACTGCCGGTAGTAAAAGAAAAAGACGACAAAACCTTCGATGCTTTTACCGATCCCGAAGCACGCTATCGCCAGCGTTATGTCGATTTGATTGTAAATGATTCGGTGAAAGATATTTTCGTAAAACGGACAAAAATTATCAATTCGATGCGTTCGTTTTTGAACAGCCATGGTTATTTGGAAGTCGAAACGCCCATTTTGCAAGCCATACCGGGAGGCGCATCGGCGCGTCCGTTTATCACCCATCACAATTCGCTCGATATTCCCATGTATTTGCGAATAGCAAACGAATTGTATTTAAAACGCTTGATAGTAGGCGGTTTTGAAGGCGTTTATGAGTTTGCAAAAGATTTTCGCAACGAAGGAATGGATCGTACACACAATCCCGAATTTACGCAAATGGAAATCTATGTCGCCTACAAAGACTACAACTGGATGATGAAATTTACGGAATCGATGTTGGAAAAAATCGCGCTGGATGTTCATCAAAAAACGGAAGTTGTTTTTGGAAACAATACCATCAGTTTTAAAGCGCCATTTGATAGAGTGCCTATTTTGCAAGCGATAAAAGATCATACGGGACACGACTTAACGCACAAAAGTGTAGAAGAAATTCTGAACATTGCGCTTTCACTTGGCATTGATGCCAACGAAAATATGGGAAAAGGGAAACTCATCGATGAGATATTTGGCGAGAAATGTGAACATCATTATATCCAACCTACTTTTATTACGGATTATCCGGTCGAAATGTCGCCCTTGTGCAAACGTCACCGCGAAAATCCGGAGCTGACCGAACGTTTTGAATTGATGGTAAACGGGAAAGAACTTGCCAACGCTTATACCGAACTCAACGATCCGATAGATCAGTTGGAACGATTTGAGGAACAAGTGAAGCTGGCCGAAAAAGGCGACGCCGAAGCGATGTGGATTGATATGGATTTTGTTCGTTCGCTTGAATACGGAATGCCGCCAACATCGGGAATGGGTATTGGAATAGATCGATTGGTGATGTTTATGACCAACAATTCCAGCATACAGGAAGTCTTGTTTTTTCCGCAAATGAAACCGGAGCTTCAGAAAACAAGTGCGAAGCCCGAAGATTTTGTTGAGATTGGAGTTCCCGAAACATGGGCAAAATATGTGATAGAAGCCGGATTTACAANNACGGTGGTTTCGTTCGGGACATCCTTTCCGGAATTAATTGTAAATATTTTGGCCAGCATCAGTGGTCAAGGCGATTTGGCTATTGGAAATGTGGTTGGAAGCGGTATTGTTAATGTGTTTTTAGTGCTCGGTGTTGCTGCTCTGATAAGACCACTTACAGTTCATCATTTTTCGGTGAAATACGAAATTCCATACAGTGTTTTGGCCTTTTTGGTTCTGTTTGTTTTGGCCAACGACGCGCTTATCGATGGAACTACTCACTCTGTATTGAGTCTTTCCGACGGATTTGTCTTATTGACATTTTTTGTCATCTTTATTTACTACACCTTTATTGTGAGCAAGCACGGAAACCAAGACGAAGGATATGATGTAAAAGTGTTCGCCGGTTGGAAGTCGATTTTCTTTGTATTTATTGGAATTGTTGGGCTTTATTTTGGTGGCGAATTGATTGTTGAAAATGCAACTGAAATTGCATTGAATCTGGGAGTGAGCGAAGCAATTGTTGCCGTTTTGATTGTTGCTGCCGGAACTTCACTGCCCGAGTTGGCCACTTCGGCTGTAGCTGCCTACAAAGGCAATGCTGATATGGCGGTGGGAAATGTTGTTGGATCGAATATTTTCAATGTTTTCTTTGTTTTGAGCGTGAGTGCTTTTATTCGACCGGTGGCGTTCAATCCGCTCATGAATCGCGATGTACTTGTAGCACTTTTTGCCAGCTTTTTGCTTTTCGTTTTTGTCTTTACCCGAAAAGGAAGGCAGATCGATCGTGTAGAAGGCAGCGCCTTCCTATTGTTTTATTTTGCGTTTGTGGCCTGGTTGCTTTGGTAGTGAAGAACAATTTCCAATCCGTCGTAGGCTAATTCAACATGAGCCGGAAGCGATTTATTGACTTGGTCGTGCAATCCAATATAATGTCCCAGATGCGTTAGATAGGCTTTTTCGGGCTTCACCTTTTCGATTATTTCCAGAGCTTCGCTTAAGCAAAAGTGTGTAGGATGCTTGCGTTTTCGAAGCGCATTTAATACCAAAATTTTGCTGCCTTTTATTTGTTCGATGGTATCGTCCGGAATAAAATTGGCATCGGTAATGTAACTGAAATCGCCCACGCGGAATCCAAATACGGGCATCTCGCCATGCATAACCAAGAGTGGAATCACATG
>DMBV01000153.1 GCA_003445975.1 Bacteroidales bacterium | reverse complement strand
TTAAATTTAAGAACAGCCTTCACCGGAAACGATGATGCTACACTGACCGAAAACGGAACAGAATATCCGGTTCGGATTTGGCTCGACGAATTCGACCGCAAAAATTTTGAAGATGTAAAGCATCTTTCTATCGTCAATCCAATGAATGTACCTATCGAAGTGTCACAATTTGCCCAAGTTATGCAAGATAATTCACCATCATTGCTCGAAAGATTAGACCGACAACCTTCTGTAACATTGACTTCCGAATCATTCGGACGGCCATCGGGCACTTTGGCCGACGAGGCAATCAGTTTCCTAAAAGAGCAACCATTGCCCGACGGAGTTAAATTAACTTGGGGAGCCGACATCAAAACCCAGAATGAAAGCTTTGGAGCTTTGGCTTCCGTTCTTCTCATTTCGTTTATTCTTATTTATTTAATAATGATAGCATTGTATGACAGTTACATCTATCCGCTTGTGGCCTTATTCGGCATACCGGTTGCTGCTATCGGGGCTTTCCTAGCATTGAACTTATCTCAAAACGATTTGACTCTGTTTGCACAACTCGGCTTGATTATGCTCATGGGATTGGTAACAAAAAATGCCATCTTAATTGTGGATTTCACCAACCAACTAAAAGCACAGGGAAAGCATTACAAAGAAGCGTTAATTATTGCAAGTAAGGAAAGAATGCGACCAATTTTAATGACAACTCTTGCCATGGCAATCGGTATGTTGCCCATTGCATTAGCCAGTGGCACAGCAGCAGAATGGAAAAATGGTTTGGCTTGGGTAATTATTGGCGGCTTACTTTCGTCCATGATTTTGACCGTTTATTTAGTTCCGATGATGTATTATCTGGTCGATCGGTTGAAAGAAAAAATTGCAAACAGGAAAGCGATTAAGAATTAAAAATTACGAATTACGAATTACGNNAATTAAAAATTAAAAATTAGGAATATAAATGAAAAAAATATTTAAAATAACAATGGCTTTTGCATTATCGCTGGTGTTATTGTCATTCAGCAATAAAAATGAAGAGTCGTTCTCTTTGACGATTCATGTGGATAAATTACGAAATTCAAAAGGAGTGGTTCAATTTGCATTGTACAATAAAGAGGGATCCATTCCTGACGAAAAATTTGCAAGCTATTACAAAATTTCAAAGGCGACGATTGTAAATGGCTCCGCTACAATTACTTTCGAAAATTTACCAAAAGGAAGATATGCGGTAAATATTTTGCACGATGAAAACAAAAACGGAACCATCGATAAAGGGCTCATTTTACCCAAGGAAGGCATTGGCTTTTCGAATTTCAAAACGCTTGGCTTGAGAAATAGGCCAAACTTCGAAAAAGCCTCTTTTAAATTGGAAACCAACCTCAGTATCAAAGTTCAGATTGTTTATTTTTAAAAAAATCGAATTGTAGATTCGCCCTAAAGTCAAAATTTTTAAAACCAAAGGTGCCTTATGAAAAAACATCTATTCGTTTTCGTTGTGGCCATTGCTCTTTCTTCGGCAACCATTGCTCAAGAAAAAAAGGCGGATCCGGAATTTAGCTTAATACTTATTTCGCAGGTAAACCAAGGAAATAGTTATATCACTTTCCCAACGGATATTGGGAATATAGAACCGCTTTGGTTTGAAGGAAATATTATTCCGAATTTTTACCTCCGAGAAAGTAAAAATTCCCGATTGATGGGTGTGCTTACTCCTCAAATTATTATCCGAATGTATCAAGAAGAGTCCTTTCCGGTTCGCACGCCGAGTTATATGCCGCAGCTCACGGTCTATTATCTTCTATCCGAAAAAGACGATACCGACAAAACCAGCGTTTTCGGACGATTTCTGCATCATTCCAATGGGCAAGAAGGCGATTTTTATTTGGAGAATGGCGATATAAATGTAAAATCAGGCAGTTTTTCGACCAATTTTATCGAAGCAGGACTTATTCTTACAAATCTAAACAAGCGATTCAAAGCCAGTCAATTTTTCAAAACTTCCTTCGAATTTCATCCCCAATCGTGGTTGGACAACAATCTCGAAGGCCAATACAGTCGTTTTCGCTGGCATTCTGCATTTTCTATTTTCAAATTATCACAAAAAGAAAATCATTCGGACAACGGAAAAGCCAATTTTTCGATAAAAGGTGAAGCGACCATTCTTTTTGGCGATATGCCAAATCTTGAACCCTCCGCCTTCAATCGACTCAATTTGGATCTTACCTTTTTCTATCACCCAAAATTTATGGAAGACATTGGTTTGTTTTTTCAATTGTATCACGGAATGGATTATTACAACATCTATTTCAACCGCCAATTGGACATCATCCGATTTGGCATAATGACTGAGAAATTAAGATTTTAATCAAAGATTCGAAAGCGATGAAATTGTTTAGCACATTCGGTTCAGTATTGTTGATACTTTTCGCCTTGGGCACGAAGTCCGGTTTTGCACAGCAAGAAAACCAGTTTAGACAATGGCGTATTTTTATCGACAACGATTTTCTCAATTTCCGCGGAGCCGGAACCGACCGCTATTATACCAATGGACTACGTGCCGATTATTTCTACACACCAAAAGAAAAACCAAGATTTCTATCTACTCTCCTACTGGATATTTCGGAAACAAACAACAATGTGTTTGGTTGGGGTTTAGCTCAATTTATGTTTACTCCAAAAAACATTGCCGAGCCCGAAATTCAATTCAACGACCGTCCTTATGCCGGCGCACTCTACGCCATTCATTCGCTGCAGTCTTTTGATAAGGCAAAAACAACCAAAGTGACTACCGAACTATTTTTGGGCGTGATTGGACCTTTGAGTTTTGCGGATGAAAGTCAAATTTGGCTGCACGACCAGATAGACTATCAGATTCCGCAAGGCTGGGAAAATCAAGTCCCTAACGATCTTATTCTAAATTACAACATCACCATCGAAAAGCAGATGCTGCATCCTTCAAAATCGATCTTATTGGTAGGGATTGTAGAAACATTTAGTGGTACTTTGTACAATGCCGCCGGTGCAGGGTTTATGCTAAGAATTGGGAAGTTTAACAATTATTTTGAGGGCATCCAAGCGAGCGAACCCACAACGAAAAAAAACTTTCAATTGTACGTTTCCATGAAACCGATCGCCCGCATTGTGGCCAGCAATGCGCTTTTGCAAGGAGGAATTATCCATCAATTCTCACAAGATTTTTCGGGCTATACATTGAACAAAGACCAGATAGAACGGATCACATTTTTGTATGATGTGGGCATAAGTTTGGAATTTCCAAAACTGGGTATTCATCTAACTCAGAAAATACGAACTCCGGAATTTAAAGATTCCTATACGCAAGAGGTTGGAAATCTAATGCTTCGCTATCATTTCTAGAAAACGAAACCGCCCATAGTATCTTTCAGGAAAAACCAGCATACCGATTTGCGCTGAAATAGGTTCTATTGCTAAGCCCAATTTGACCGATTCGTTTTGCAAAATAATTGATAAGGCGAATTTCATTGCACCGCTCTGCTTGTTTTCTGCCTATTATTATTTCACAGCAGTACTCAGGCAAACAACAAATGCTCATCACTGCCATCATTTAGTAAATTTGGCCAAACTAAGTTTTTTCTTGACAAAAGTGCTCGGAAGAAAAGCCATTTTCACCTCTTTAATATGCGTTTTATTGACGTCTTCCATTTTGATTGCTCCAGCGCCTTTTACATGAAGCGAAAAAGTGCCCAAATCGCCAAGCTCTACGCTGTTGTTATGGAGGAGCAATTCGGGAATCACCTCGGCAAAAGCCGTTAAAGTGGCCAAAATATCTGCCGAATGAAGTGTACACCTTCTGGAAATAATTTCCGATACTTCTCTTAGATTCATCTTTGTGCGTTTATGCATACGAGGGTAATATTTATATTCACCACCTCCTTTTGTGCCGGGTTGCGCCATCC